>JAKBQK010000269.1 GCA_021835265.1 Thermoplasmata archaeon | reverse complement strand
TCCGTGATTGTTATAAAAAGATTTAAATAGTTAGTATTGTTTACAGCCTGTGCAACCAATCGGAAAAAGAAATAAAAAACCAGATATAATAATAGCAATTGTAATTATAGCTGTAGTTGTAATAGTGTTAATGCAATTCGTTGTATTACCTCTATTCCACAGTGGAGGTACGGCTAGTTATTCTGACACAGGTAAAATATTATCTGCAGGTTGTAAAATAACCCTCGCGTGATCTAATTATACTTTCATTAAATATACCTCAACATCATCATCGATTATAAATGGATCCATTGCTTCGACCAACGGCCTGTATTTTTACATCATGGATCCGAGCCAATATTCGACTTATGTGAATTCAAGTGCGTCATCCAGTCTGGATAGACCAAGTTATTACAATATCAGTATAGGCTCATCTTCCAGTTTTAGCACCCATATACCTCCAGGTACGTGGGATATTGTTCTTGAGAACCCTCATCTGAATTCATCAACTACTTTCACTGTCCATAAACTTACAGGCTATACTCTGGGCACCCAGACAATTTGCAGTTAATCAACAGAAACTCTGGGTTCCAGTTTTTATGGCGTTGGAAAATTTATCACAGGAAGTGAATACGGTCAATTACTATACATATGTGTACTGAATATATTTATGCGCCGGAAATAAGTTAAAGAATTATCATCTAGCAAAGAACATATCAGATGCAAAATATAAGGAGAGATGTAGCAGGTTTAGATTTGACTAATTTAGATATCTTTTCCAGAAAATTGGCACAGCGATTGCTGTCATTTCAGGGGTTTAAAACTCTAAACTGAAAGCGAAAAGACATATGAAAAAGATGAAAAAATATCGAAATGTGCACAGCTTCAATTATGATAATACAATGAAAGAATATAGGTCTTCAAGAAGGAGAATATCAGAAATTCTCCAATTTCAACTATTTGTTAACAATATGTTTAAATAGAAAGTTTTCAATGGTAAAGAGATAAATATGAAATACAAAGGTCTTCTTATATTAATTATAATTGTGGTTATAGCTTTGCTTGTATATGGACTTATACCAACCGTTTTGAACACCAGCCCATCTGCTATGAAAAGCAATAACTCTTATTACATCTCTGGGAAAGTAACAAATGATATAACCATAAATAACCACTCTGCATTTACTGTGGATGATCATGGAAAGTCTATTACTGTACTATACAATGGCACAGCACCAGTAAACTCTATTGTATTAGTTCATGGAACATATAACAGTGCTCTTTTCGGTGGCTATATAGACGCTAGTTCTGTAACACCATGGTATTACTCAATAAGTTAATAATTTTTTTTAACACCGTGAGCGAGAAGTCCCCTTCGTTAGTTGGGGAAGGATCTCACTAAACCTATTTGCTATAAGATCATCTTATAGAATACATTTATTTATATTGAAATTATAGGGCTTCCGTGAGTTAAATTTGGATAGGACTGAAAAAATTTTATGGGCCACTTCTGGAGTTGCATTTATACAAATAATGATAGGTTTTTATCTTTCACAGATAGAAAAGCCCATGGATTCTGTAGCCCTATTGATTCATATATCGCTGGGGATACTGCTTTTTATCTTGGCTATAGCATCATATACATACACTAAAGAAATAAAAAGGCTGAAAACCCTAGCCGCTGTAAATACATCACTAATTGCCATAACAGGACTTATTGGGATGGGCTTTATATCATTACGAGCCAGTACACTATATACAACCTACGCCTGTAAATCTATTAATCCAATAATTCATATTACCGGACGAGCCAGTACACTATATACAACCTACGCCCCATATCTTCATTTGGCACTTGCTATAGGCATAATTAGCAATTACGCGGTTATGCTGGGTATAAAAAGAACATTAGATTTAAAAGATAAATTATAAGAGAATTCAATTGGCTTACAAATCCAATTACTCCCTCCAAGGTATTGAGATCACCAATACTTATTTATGGAAAAATTGTGCATGGTTCATTGTGGAAAGTCTGGATAGTTCATTCAACCCACAGCCATAGTTAACTAAAAGAATTTTTTATAAAAAATTATTACTCTAAAATTTGAAAAAATTAAGAAAATTATAATATGTTATGGAATCCCAGTGAACAAACTGCCTAAATTGTCATGAATATGGTATGGCCCTTCCCAGTCCCATAATCACAGCTACTATGGTTATAAGCATAACAAGTGTCATAACAGCAAGCGCACTTTTGTCTACCGAACCAATGGTAATTGGGTACATGTTAGTTCTTTTGGGATATGCGCGGAAAGCCCTGGTATCGGCTGAAATAGCAGTATCCTTAGCTCCCCTGACCAGGAATACAATAACTGGGACTATGGCATAAATTGCACCTTTCAGCATATAAAATGGCCTAAATATTTTGGGAGCAGTTGAACCCAAACCTCTCATAAACTGAATTTTTACGGATGTATCAATGTATTCAAATATTCTGGGGATAGTTCTCATAGCTACAACAAGGGAAAATGTGATAGAAATAGGAATTCCAACTTTGTTGAGAGCTCTTAGTACCTGTGAAGGAGTGCTAGTCATGACTAGAACAAGGCTTATAAGGGAAACTGCAGTAAACCTCATTGAAATTTGGAATCCATATATTAGACCCTGCATAGTTAGTTCCGGCTGGTATCCCATTACCGTAAAATATGACGGCCATGCCCATATTCCTGTAAGTGCAGTGACATGGAATGCCTGCTGTAGAATTGTATATGGTGTGTATGGTGCAAAGGCCCATGTCGTTCCGATGATCGTAATCATTGTGAGGAAAAATCCAGTAATGAATTTTCTTTTTCCGTCCTTCAAGGTGAAATATGTTAGAAGAATAACAGCTGTCATTATTGCTCCAATCCACCATATTGTCACTGCCGCCACAATCGTAACTACAAGCCCCAACATTATTTTTATGGATGGATTCATGCGATAATAAAATGTATGAAAACTTTCAAATCTAGTAATTCTCATAAACCCAGTAAGGCCTATTACCCTCAATACAATTAATATGGGAAATGCCGCCCCAAAGAAGAAAAGGAGCCAGCTAATCACGTTAACAATTAACCAATTCATTTTAATCCCTCCCTTAGCAGAAAATCAGATGGAGGTATAACAGAAAATTTTCCCGATTCACGAAAGACCTTCTCCGGTACACCTTCAAGCACTTTTTCTCCATGGTCGAAAACAACAACACGATCGGCATATTTGTATACAAAACGTGAATCATGAGTTACAATAAGTATAGAATATCCAAGGTCTTTAAGCCTCTTAAGTTCTTTGCCAAGAATTTCCTTGTGGAAATAATCCTGTCCAGATGTTGGTTCATCAAGCATCAGAACTTTAACACCTGATGCAATAGCCGATGCCATTGCCACCCTTCTTCTCTGTCCCAGGCTCAGCCCCAGTGGGTCACGATATCTATAATCTAATAGGGAAAACAATTCCATTATCTCATCAACCCGTTTTTTATATTCACTGATTTTTCTCTTCTTGATTGAATAAGCGACTTCAGTCTCCACTGATTTATTTATAAGCGTCAGGTCAAAGTTCTGTGGAACGAAAGCTATCTCGCGCCCCCGGTCCATTATGTGTTCTTTGCTTATGTCCTTTCCAGCAAGCACCACATTAATTTCCGATTTTAAATCAATCTCAAGAAATCCCATAATTCCCTTAAGAAACGTGGATTTGCCGGCTCCATTCCTTCCCATAAGCGCTAATATATGTGATTCTTGAAGATCTATACTTGCTTTTACCAGTTCTGTGCCATTAGGGGCTGTTACACGCACAGAGGTTTTCATTAGTGTGTTAGATTCAGGCGATCTAGATGGTGCAGTGGGAATTGCTTTGATCTCCAGTAATTTTTCACGGATTGATTCAAGATCTTCTAAATCTATCCCGTATTTTCTTGCGTAGATAAAGTGAATTGGAACCTCAATCCCAACTTCCTGCATCTCATCAATATGGTGGATTAAGTCATGGCTACTTATGTCAAGGAAAATCTTTCCATCGTTAACCACTATAATACGATTAACAAAAGGTAGCACTCTTTCAACTTTATGTTCTACAACAATTAGTGTCTTTTCTTCCTTGAGTTGTTCCAGAATGTCAAAAACCCTGGCAGTTCCCTCTGGATCGATGTTAGAAGTTGGTTCATCGAGTATAAGCAATTTTGGCCTCATTGAGAGGACACCTGCTATTGCCACTCTCTGCATCTCCCCACCTGACAATGTGTAAGTTTCTCTATCTTTTATTTCAGATATGCCGGTAGTTTTCATGGATTCGTCTACTCTGGAAACTATCTCCTCAGGAGCTAGGCAAAGGTTTTCAGGCCCAAAAGCAACTTCTTCTTCCACCCCGTAGTTCATTACCTGTGTTTCAGGATTCTGAAGAACTATACCGACCTCAGATGAAAGCTTTGCAAGTGATGTTTCTGCTACATCATTACCATAAACCTTAACGCTTCCTTCTAATTCACCATGAGTTATATGAGGTATTATTCCCGTGATACAATTTACAAGTGTTGATTTGCCCCCTCCAGATCGCCCAGTTATAAGTACTGTTTCGCCATCTTCTATAGTAAGATTCTCCACTTCAATAGAGGGCTCTTCGTTTCCTAAATAAGAAAATTTTAGGTTATGTATTTCGACCGCTTTCATTGACCCACCGCTTTAACTATCCTTAGTGTGATAACCCCCCCAATAGCTCCTAATATTATTGCAGATGGGATAAATGCCAGGATACCAAAAATTATTTTCTGCCAATCAACCACGCCGCCATATAGAAATGGAGCTATAAATCCACTGTAGAAAAGAGGTTCTGGAACTGCCCAGAAAACTCCAATTGCCAGGCCCTCTATAGCCGCGAGGTAAACTCCAGGAATTTTTGATAGATAGTGTGATGAGGAGGAATTTTTACTTGCATCAGTTTTACTTTTGTCTACCGCAGATTTTCTTGGTGGTGATCTTATTCCAAAGAGGTTCTTTCCTGCAATAGCTATGACTATATCCATCATTAGACCATAAGTTAGCATCTCGTACATGAAGTACATCGGTTCTCCACTGAAACCATAGCTAATCAGGTCACTCAAAAGGTTGAATATAAACATCGAAACCATTCCAACCCCGACTTTTCTTACAAGCCCTGCCACTATTAGTAGTGCTATGAGCCTACCCATATATCCTACTCCGAAGAAGGGATTTGAGGGAATAAATTTCCCTAGGAAAGCACCAATATAGAATTCCCAGACAACGGCGAAGGCAGCACCAATACCTATATAAATAAGATCAACAGTTGTAAACTTAGCTAATCCGCCGCTCTTTTTTCCCCAAAGGAAAACAAAAATCAATCCAGCACCAAAAAATAACACAACCAGTTCCCACGGGATTTCTCCCGGGGCATTCAATACTCCAGATATTCCATTGAAACCCATTTTTTCTCAATTGATTATAAATTTAACTATATATATATTTTTGGCAAATATATTATATAGATATATATATGTATAATTAGGACTATGTTCTATATAGACAAAACATTAAATAAATATGTTACTGTTCTCAATATATGAATTTTGAAGACGAAACTTCAAGTAGCGAGTTAGTCCCGAATATAACGGATCTACATGCCCTGTTTATTGACATGGATGATACTCTTGTAAGCTACAGGGAACCAGTCCGTGCAAGCCTTAATGCTGTCAGGGAGACAATTTCAGAGCTCAATGAAACAGATGTGGAGCAATTGGTGAAAGATTTCATGGAATTACTTTCCGAAAGCATGCCACATTTAATCAACAAAGAGATTTCATACAGAGATGATGTTAGAGTAAGAATGAAAAAAATCCTAGACCGGCATGGCCATAACACAACTGAAGATGAGATAGTACAGTTAGATAAATTATACTGGAAAACCTTTTGGAAAAATAGAAAGCTTTTGCCTGAGGCGATTGATCTCCTCAAATTATGCAACAACCTCCATATACCGGTAGCTATTATTTCAAATGGAAATCCAGAAATGCAGCGCAAAACAATGTCCCGTTTAAAACTTCATAATTACGTGAACATTGTTCTTACTCCAGGGAATGTTGATGAAATGAAGCCAAACAATACCCTCTTTGATAGGGCGATGAAGATCCTGGGGGTGAATCCAGAAAAGATTATCATGGTGGGAAATTCTTTTTCACGTGATGTAATCGGAGCCGTAAATGCTGGGATTATTCCCGTTTGGCTCAACAGTTTAGGTAAAGAAAAACCAGAAGATGTAAATGTTGTTGAAATCACATCTTTTACAGAACTTCTGGAAAGGCTCCAGTTAGGAGGCGATATACAGTGAAAAATATTCTAATGGAAGACTTTAACGGAGTGATTGATGGATATAGATGGAACAGTTACAAGGATCTGCTGAAACCAGCTTTTGGAAATGGGTGTATTGCTGACATACCAGGGCAGATACTGGCAAATTTTGGTATTAGTACAGGGCAAGAGACAAAAAATCATAGGAGTTTGATGGAAGGAAAACATGATCATTTTATATTTTTGCTACTTGATGGGTTTGGTTTTTCCACAATTAAGTACTCATTGAAGAAACACAGCATGAAGCATCTTAATAACTTTGCCGATAATTCAGGAGTGAAATTGATAACCAGTGTTTTTCCATCGACCACATCAACTGCCACCGTTTCATATCATACAAACATGCACCCGGTTGAGCACCGGATAGTGGGATATACCTCATATATTCCAGAAGCAGGCACCGTGTGCAACATGATCTCATTGACGCCGCTTGGGCAAAAGGAACATTGCCTTCTGGATAATGGTTATGAGATGCCGTGGATCGAACATCACGGAACCATCTACAATAAACTCCAGGAAAATGACGTTGATTCTGTTTTTTATTTACCATATGCAATTAGAAATAGTGGTCTCACAAGAATTACCGGAAATGGCGCAAAAATTTCACCATATTATTCGGTTTCTCAAATGCTTACATCTCTCAGGCAGGATCTGTCATCAGCGAAGGGGAGAACATTTCATTTTTGCTACATTCCCACTATAGATACTATATCGCACAAGATCGGACCCTATACACAGGACACTGCCCTGGAAATAGAATCTATTTTCATGCTGCTTGAAGAACAGCTGATAAAAGCATCGGATCTCCCTGAAGATACATTCATCTCAATATCTGCAGATCATGGACATACAGTTCCTGAGGAAGGCCAGAAAATAGACCTTTCAGTTGATCGAAAATTAAAGTCCTTCCTGAATACACCTGTCGTAGGAGATCCAAGAGCATCCGTTCTAAGGGTAAAAGATGGGATGATAGAAACTACAATGGATTATCTAACCGAAAAATATGAAAAATATTTTATTCCAGTTCTGAGTAAACAAATGCTGGCAGAAGGATTTTTTGGAACTCCAAAAAGTGTGAATGGAGACACAAGCTTTCTGGGAGACATTATATTAATTTCAAGAAATTCTACCAGTATTTTTGATTCTTCATTAAAACTTATTGACCCAGGAAATCAGGCCAATACTTTGATAGGCATGCATGGAGGGTTGAGCTGTGACGAAATGCTTGTACCTTTTTTTGCCCGGGAAATTTCATAAAAGTTAAATGAAATTTAAAGTTGGCCTGGAGATATACAGTTACCTATAAGTAACCTTATGGAACGTGCAACAGGGTTTGAGAAGATTTCATCCTAGCTATTTATTTTCGTATTTATGAAATACTCAGTTATTCTTGATAATGAAGGGTATGGCATATATGTGCCAGTGTTAACTGTTGGATATCTGACTATTCAGGGCTTCATTGATAAACATTTAAAAGGTACTATAGGAAGGAAACACAGAATAAATTAGATTTCCGGTTATTATATCCCTGTTGATGTTATAGCGCACTAAGTTCCCTGAAAGAATTAGGCCTGATTCCCCTGTAAAACAAAAAGATATATAATATCCTTAGAGTTCTGAACTGTTTTGGAAAGGAAATTCCAGCAAAAAACTTTATATGATTTTCCCCTATTTGTTTAAATGGCCAGTCTTCTGCATAACCGAAGATTCATTCTTTATAATTCCAAAAATTCCTTTGTGAATATTGGTTATAACCTATACCAAATTACAATTCCATTTTTCTCATTCATCTACTTCCACAGTATAGTGTTCACAGGAATCATTCTGTTCGTTGAATACGGCATATATACGTTAACATTCCTTTCGGGCCCGATTGTGGATAAAGTGGAGGATAGAAGATATATAATGTTTCTTTCTGAGATTGTTATTGGCATATCAGCGCTCATTCTTGCTCTGCTTATACACATAGGGAGGCTAAACGAATACATATTTATTGCAATTGTTGCATTTATGGCCATCGGACACGATATAATGTGGACTGCCGACTGGACTGTGATTCCAATTATAGTGGATAAAGAAGATCTTCCCAGGGCAAATGGCTATTCAAATGCAATCGGAAATGCCAGTTCCACTGTGGGTTTTGTGCTTGGAGGCTTTCTCATAATAGTATTCAACGCATTTTTTTCTATGGTACTCTATTCGCTCTGTTTGTTTGCGGGATCATTTCTCACATTAGTCATGCCCATAGCGCTCACGAAGGGAGAGAGAAAAATGCGAGACGGGTTAATTAGTGGCTGGAGATACGTGTTTAAAGGCAATTCAAACCTTTTAATTCTCTCTATTATAATATCCATTTTCTCGTTCTTTTCCCTGCTCCCTGTGTTGGGAATAACTTACATATTTGCATCCAGTTCTAGCCTATATTATTCTCTCATGTTTTCATTATTTTATGTGGGTGCTATGTTCTCTGGTATAGCAATTGGAAAATATTTTCCCTTAAGATTTGTGGGAAAGGCCATGTTTGGTTCTCTCGCTGTGATGGGTATTCTTCTAGTCGCTGCTGTTGTTTTAAGCTCTTTGATTATACTGGATACACTTTTCTGGTTCTTAATTGGATTCTTCTCTTCTTCATACTATACAATTTATAGAATTTATCTCAAAATTGTAACACCGAAAGAGATTATTGGCAGGACAGCATCAAACTTATATACTTTTCGGGGTATTGCCACCGTTCTTGGATCAGTATTTTTCCCAATCCTGTTCCTGGCTTATGGTATACATTCTGTTTTCATAATTTCTGGCATTCTCATTACAATTTTCAGCATAGTTTTTCCAATTATAATCCCGTCAATAATGCAGTTATCTGCAACGACAACAGTACAGAATGCCTAAAGGCATATCCCAAGGATAGAGTCTATCCTACAAATATGAGAGGACAATCCAAGCATGTTTAAACCTTTAAACGAATCCTACCCATAGTTAATGGGCATAAATCCCTTAAACTATTCAAGAAATTTCAGTAAGTTTAATAAAGAAAAGGAAATTAAAAAGCGTATATCGCATGGGAAAGTTAGAAGATATAGAAATAACAGATTTAATAGAACAAATATTTACAGAAAAACGAGAAATATTTCAAGATGATTCCTGACATTCTCAAGAAGAATCCTATGACGCAGCGAATTTGGCTATATACCTCTCACCTGCTGGAGGGATACAAAATGAACTTGGATGATGCAGACAAACGACTCTTATTCGACACAATAGCCGAAATTTACGATTTAGTTAGACCACGGTATCCCAGGTCATTGATTGATGATTTGGAAGAAGCATGCCATCTTGAAGGATCCGGTAAAATTCTTGAAATCGGGCCTGGAACTGGACAGCTAACAAAGAGTTTGGCTGAGAGAGGGCTTAATATTGATTGCGTTGAGATTGGGTCAAAACTTGCAGGAATAGCAAGATCCAGACTTTCTGAATTTCCCAACATCAGGATCAAAATCGGAAACTTCGAGAAGATGAAATACAAAGCAAATTACTATGACCTTGCAGTTTTTGGCACTTCTTTCAAGTGGGTCGATCCAAAAAAACGCGTTCCTAGAGTTGCTCGTCTCTTACACGAGGACGGCTATCTAGTATTAATTGAGACCCATCATGTTAATGGTGATACAGAGAATTTCTTCATAGATAGTCAAACTTGTTATAAACTCTATGACCCAAACACCTCAGATACTTTCCAACTTCCAGACCCTACTGAAGTTATCACACGAAAATACGAGGAAGAGACGAAAAAATGTTTCAGTACAGTACTTTCAAGGGTTTATGAGCAGGAAGTTCAGTACTCAACTGCAGAATACCAGAAGCTGTTGAGAACCTATTCCGATGTTTTAGCAATGAATGAAAAAAGTCGTAAAGCATTTCTAGATTGTATAGCTGAAATCATTGAATCGAAATATGCTGGATATATCAAAAAGAGATATCTATTTGAGTTATTTGTTGCTAAGCAAAAGACCTCTCCATGAGTCTGCGAATTTCCACATAATTGTTACTACCAATGTATCAATTCAGTATTGGTTATTCCGTTCTCAAAACTTTGTGCATTGTTATGCACCTGTCCTGTTCGTAGCGTAGGCAGTCTCAGTCGAACCTGCTTCAGAAATCTCAGGTTTATTTCTGATGTACAGGTATTCATCCTTCATGGACTGCCAAGAGGCCGACGCACTCACGGGGAACGGATCTCCGCAAAGATCGATACCACGCAGTGTTATAGCCATTGAGGCCAGCCTGTTCCTGTCGTAGTTCCGATCACAGTTGTTGCATCTGGATATCTTCCACGCAGGGTGCTTTACATTTTCACCGCATATGGCCATCTGTTCAGATGTGTCCTGAACTTCTCCCCCTTATCCTCGCCACTTTTTCTTATGCCTTTCATATCCTCGAGGACAAAGGAGGTATCAGGATGTTCTCTCACTATTGTGGTGGACTGTTTGTGCATTGCATCCTTTATCCTTCTTCTCTGTCTTCCCCTGGCCTGCTTCAGCTTCTTGGTGCGCTTCTGTGGGTTCTTTACATGCTTCTGCAATTTCTGAATCTGCCTGTCCAGATCGGCTTTCTGATCATGTGAGGATACCCTTGCATAGATGAAAGACATCCTGTTATTTTTTATGCCGGGTATACGATTGATCTCGCTCTCAGGCACACGCCGGAAGTTGTTTGAGAGCCTGACACACCTGATCTTGCCTTCCCTGTCCCACTTCCTGAGTGTGTTCGGATTGAGTTGGAGTATTTTACAGGCATCCCTTATGGTATAGAGTTTCCCATGATACTTATGAAAACATATTACAAATATATATGATACTATTCATTAACTATCAGAATTCTTTAATCCCGACAAGGTTCAATGTTACTCTACTGTTCGACCATCT
>JAKBQK010000384.1 GCA_021835265.1 Thermoplasmata archaeon | reverse complement strand
CTGCACCAGAATTCATGAGGAAAGAATCTATTTTATCGTCAACGAAATTCTTCACTACTACGATTTCAATTTCAACACCAGGATTCACCTGATGCAACACTGAGTTAACTGCCTCCAAAAGATATTTTTTTCTATTATGGGCAGTTATTACTACAGAGACTTTTTCTATCATATCAACTCTCCGTAGAGCTTTATCAATCTGTCTATTATTTCATCCTTTGAAAATCTTTTTTTTAGAGATTCTTTCAATTGTTCATGATCCTCTATCTTCATTTCACTATCAATAATCTTTCGCATCTGTTCTGGGCTATTTGCAATTTTTAGACCCCCCATCTCCTGTAGTTCGGTGGCAATGCCTGCGTTGTTTGCGATTACCATAGTACCAAGATAGGATGCTTGAACCATGGATATGCCGAATCCTTCAAAGATAGATCCAGATAGGTAAAACCTCGCTTTTCTAATAAGTGAAAATAGTTCATCCTCATTTATGGAACCCAGTACCCTTATCTCCACTTTCATCTGAGTGGCTTTTAACTTAATTTCTTCAAAATAATTAGTATCTGGTATGTTTCCACATAGAACTAATGGAATTTTTAACCCCTTCATTGCTTCCAGTATAAATTCAATATTTTTATTCCTCTGAAGCCCACCTGCATGTATAAAAAAGTTTTTTTCAACCAGATTGTATTTTTCCAGAACACCCCTGTCTAATGAAATTTCATCCATCCTTTTGAAATCCACAGGGTTTGGAAGAACAGTTATTTTATTTGTTATTTTAGGAAACATTCTCTCAGAAATTCGCTTTTCCACATCTGTTAGACAGATTACCTTATCAAATTTATTGAGAAATGAGGGCATAAACCTGCCATAATAAAGCCTGTTAATCATACCGCCGTAAATTAGCTGATAATAGCCATGAGCAGTAAAAACTTTCTTTGATTTGATTCTATTCAGGTGAGTATAAAGGTAATCAGAGCTCCATACCCTCTGTCCCTGCACATGAAGAATATCGCAATCAGAATCTTCAATTTCTTTCCAGTATCCGGATGCCGGGAACCTGAACTTCCCCACTCTTTTTAGTCTAATACCGTGATATAATATGTTTTTCTCATCCTTTAATTGCTTCAGGTCTTCATAGTCGGAAAAAACATGAACCGTATTATTCCTTAAAGCCAATGCATCTACCACAGTCTTTACTACAGTTTCAGTTCCACCGGAATGTGGGTAGTAATGATGACTGGTTTGTGCAATATTCATTTGTTTTCCGTTACAAGACTGTCCCTTATTAACTTTATACCGTCAATAAGTTTCATCGGGTTCTTTACAATTGTATTATGGGCTATCAATTCGTCTGCTTCATCAACTATGAACGGCTTTTTCTCTGTTTTTAACTTTTTTCCAGTTACCTTTTCTACCATTGATATAACTTCATTAACACTCGTTCCCACACCAGAACCAATTTCATAATCTCCCGGGTTTATATTTCCATTTACAACTTCAAGAACTGTTTTGGCTAAATCAAGCACATTGACGTAATCCCTTACATGGCTTCCATCTCCATAGATTGTTGCGGTCTGTTCTTTAAGTGCTGCATTGGTAAAAAGATATACTGCACCCTTTCTTGCAGTCGTTCCATATATATTGAAAAGGCGGAAGATGATTACTCTTGTGGAATACAGTTTTCTGTAAAGGTTTATCCATTCTACAGCCTGTTTTTTGGTTAGGGAATAGGGATTAGAAGGTTCAGCAGTTGATCCTGATGAAGGGAAGAGGAATAGTGAATCATGTTTTCTGGCAAGCTCAAGATATTTCATGGTAAGACCTAATCCATCTTCAAAATACTCATATGGTTTAGAAAATGAATTCCTTATGAGTGTTCTGGCTCCAAAGTGAAGTATAATATCATATTTCTTTTTTTCATCTACACTATCTCCAATATCTACGCCATCCGGACTATATCCATTTTCCTGAAGGCACTTCATGATCTCTGTTCCTATGAACCCTTTGCTTCCCGTAACAAGTATATTCATAGAAGCTAATTTATTCATATGTAAAAATCTTTTAGTTGTCTTCATTTTTCCCAAAACAGTCATTCGTTTCTTATTTTGTTTAAAAAGTTGTAAAATTTCTCATTGACCATGGCTAATTCATAGTTCTTTCTAAAGAATTCATAGGTTAGTTCTCCCTGCTTTCTGGTTTCATCCAGGTTGTCTGCAGCCTTATTTATCTCTTCTATAATGCAACTTGTATTCGGTTCTACGAAAGTCAGAAACGATTCGTTTCCGTTTCCACCAAAGGCTCCTTTCAGAAATCTGGAGGTTATTATCTTACAGCCCGCTGACATAGCTTCTATAATTGTGTTTGGAAACGAGTCCCAGAGAGTAGGGTAAATAAAAACATCGCTTTTGCAATATATTTTATTTAGTTCCTCATCACTTACAATTCCCCGGAAATTTACATTTTTTAATCCTAAATAGCTATCCTTCGTCAGTGTTCCAGCACCAACAATATCAAGGTAACAATCTTCTCTTTTGATGTTTGTCCATGCAGTAAGCAGAATTTGAATACCCTTTATTGTTTCAAGTCTCCCAACAAAGAGAAATCTGGTTAAATCTCCTGTTTTTTTATTACAGTTTCTGGATGTAGTGCCATTTGGAATGACTGCAACTTCGGCTTTCGTTCCTATAATTTTCTCTATTTTTTCCCTGCCTGGAAATACGTGAAAATATGAGATATCCCTGTAGATTATACCACTTCTGTACAGTTTTGCCTTTAGTCTGGAGATAAAACCATCATTGCCAAATTCTGTATGATTACTTCCAACTATCTTCTTTCCTTTAAACAGTTTCCAGTACTGGTTCTTTGTTAAATATACTATTTCAACGCCCGACAAATTTAATTTTTTGGAATATGATCTTTTAAAAAATGTCAGCATAATTGGTATAATTGCGTTATCTAAGAGGAAAGAAAGCATTTTAGATCTTCTCAAAAAATTAAATTTATTTTCAATCAAATTAAGTTTTTGTTCATGGTCAATTTGTGAAATTTGATTGACCACTGAAAATCTGGCTCTATCAGCATAATCTGTCGAAATAATTATTATCTTTTGATCATTTGGTCTTCCTTTTACTGTATTCAAAGTCCATCTTTCCACTCCTCCGCCCATTTTTAGGTCAGTTGTCAGAAAGATGGCTATCGACATTGGTTCAGCATTGCCTCTGATTATATATGTTTTCGATATTGCATAATTTTAAACCATTGAATTGATCACAGTTACGAAGTAGATTTGATGTTTAATGAAGGTGATAAAGAGGATATCCCTAAAAATCAGAAATCCAAAAGAAACTTTAGCATTGGAAAGATCTACAAGGAAATATGGAAAATTAGATGGGTTTTATTTCTTTTTATTTCTTTTTCAGTAATTTACTCATCAATTTCATATTTGAGATATTTATCATTTTCAGAGAATGTTTATGATCTGGGAGTTAATGCATCCCTTGCATATAACGTAATTTACGGGCAGACCTTTCTTGGACAGGTAATGAGTGGTGGAGTAGCCACAAATAAGCTAATATATATCCCTATTGGATTTATTTATGCTCTATTTCCAAAAGAATATTTTCTCCTTTTTCTACAGGATTTTTTTCTATCATTTTCTGGAGTTGTAGTTTATTTGATCGCCAGCGAAGTGTTAAAGTCAAAAAAATTTGCCCTTTTGATCAGTTTAATATTTTATCTCTATTATCCACTATCAGGTGTATTCTGGTTTGATTTCCATTATATGGCATTCTTTCCAACATTCTTCCTGCTAGGAGTATATTATTATATTAGAAGAGATACATCAAAGTGGTTGATTTTCCTCTCTCTGGCTTCTATCACAGACCTAATGTCTCCAGTGATTGTATTCCTGTTCCTTGCTATCATGGTTATGCAGAGATGGATATCATCTGGTAAATTCAATATTATGAAGTATGAATTATCAGAGGCAATATTTGCGATAATAATATTTATTCTCCCAAGCATATATTCCCTAAAATTTTACCCCTCCCACTATATTGGCATAAATCTTAACCCTGGGATTTATGGTAATGTATGGTTTAAGGCTGAATTTTTTGTCAGAATCATGTTACCATTTCTCTTTATACCTCTTCTTGGAATTGAATTTTTGATTTTACTCTTACCCTATGGCTTACTCCTCTTTACAAATTCATACCTACCTTATGAATCTCAGATGTTTTTCCAGTATCCAAGTCTTTATGTATCAACACTGTTCATTGCATTTATATTTGGGTTGAGAAGATTCATTAAAATATCAGGAAAGAGGTTCAATATTAGAAAATTGCTTGTGATTATACTAATTTTAAACATAATTCTTTTCTATCTCTTTACGCCTATAGGAAATTTAATTCCAGCACAGCAGAATGATCATCCTCAGGAAGAATACGTCGTGGGGTCTTCAACCATCCTTTATAGCACATATGAAAAGATAATTCCAACAAAGGCTGATGGCTATCTAATGTCATTCATCAACAATATTCCACATGGTTCTTCAGTATTAATAGCAGGAAACTTACCTGAGTTGGAACAGGGATATATGCCAGTCTGTCTAAATTCTAATTTCAATACAACTATTCCAGATTATATCATAACAGATCCTTACAGTTATTTTTTCACATCGCCTGTTGCAACAGGGATTCATGTTAATAATTCTCCCATAATTAAAATAAATTACCTGCTAAATAATTTTAATTATAAACTCACTTATTTCTATAAGGGAGTCGCCCTATATCAGCTTAATTCAGTTTTATCACCAGTAATATACGGTTATTTGAATGAGAATTCATCATCAGTAATCCAGAAAGATAAGGGAATAAGCTATTATAATGTAGGTCTCATTGCTCCCGGTTGCTATAACCTAACTCTAAAGGGGTTATCCGGAAAGAACAATCTTTCATTATTATCGCTGAATAAGGAGATATCTGTTATAGGGAAAGGGAACGATTTCATAAAAATAAGATCGAATTCATACTTCCGTAATATAAAAATTTATTTAAGTCTCGATTCAATTACAGTTATTAAGCAGGAACTTGAATTGAAGCAGTACAGCGCTAATAGCAGGTGATTTAAATAGAAAGGGAGAATCTTGAGAACTTTGATCTTATAATCCAGAGGATTGGATTCCTTGCTCTTGGTATTCTCCTGATTTATCTTCCATATAGCATATATGGTTATGTTGGCTATTCAGGCCCATTCTACATAATGATTGAATTTCTTCTCGCTATCTTCGGGTTTCTCTTTATAGTACTTTCTACGCTATCGGGTAAAAGAAGGGAAATAACGAAACGATTTCTTAGGCTAGTAATCATAATTGCAATAATTAGCGTTGGTTCAGTAATCTTTTTAATAGGCATGTCAATGAAACAAACATATACAGACGAATTCGCCATTGAGGTACTATCGGCAAAGAGATTTCTATCTGGTTTAAATCCTTACGGTTTTCAGTATGCGTTGAAAAGTATGGAATCCTATGGTGTTCCACTTTCAAGCCTCACTCCAAAGCTTTCCGGAGGATACGTCACAAATCTTCAATATCCTGATTTATCATTTTTAATTCTTATACCATTCATACTTCTTCACGTAAATCCTGAAGTAGTCCTCTTCTTCTTTACTTTATTGCTCCTAAGTCTTATTGCCCTGGAATTTATAGAAAGAGACCTAGCTTTTATGGCTCCATTGGCTATTGCTGTTGCACTTTTCAATATAAATTTGATATTTTTCTCATTGAATGGGATAACCGATATAATTTGGATTACCTTTCTTGCTTCTTCTCTGATGCTACTTCAAAAACGTTATATTCCTGGTATTCTTTTTGGTCTTTCTCTTGCATCCAAACAGCTACCCATATTTATCCTCCCATTTCTTCTAATATTTATATACAAAAGATACGGGAGTAGGAAATTATTAGAATTTACTTTAATGGCAGCCGTTTCTTTTATTTTATTAAATTTACCGTTTATCATGATGGGTCCCACAACATTCTTCAATTCGATCCTTGCACCTGAAAATGCCCCAATAATTGGTATAGGATTTGGTTTATCTCAATTTTATATATCTGGATATATACCATTTGCAGACAGGGAGTTCTTTACCACTCTAATGATATCCGTGTGGCTCTTCTTTGTATTGATTTATGCATATAAATTTGACACCTTAAAATATTCTTTAACAGCCCTCCCTATTATAGTTCTGATATTCAATTTCAGACTTCTGGAGAATTATTTAATGTACTGGCCAATACTGACTCTTTCAACATTGCCATATATAATTAGAAAGGGAAATACCATAGAGCAAAGGAAAGATTTTTCATTTCAGTTTATTCAGAAATTTTACCAGGCAATACATCTAAACAGCAATAAAATAAAGAAAATTTACCGGATAATGGTGCCGGTGATGTTGGTACTGATCATATTGCTCCCAACCTTTGTATTTCTGGAGAATGACAGTTCATATAAGCAAAAAATAAAAATAGAATCCGTAACACCAGAAGGTATGAATAGTACTGGAAGTGTTAATTGTCTCTATGTTAATGTTACATATTCAAGCGAGATTAAAAATCTTTCATTAAGATTCAGAATACTTGAAGATGGTTTTTTGAACAATCCAAATGGTTTTTTCTGGAATTCTACTGAGTTTAAACCCGCTTCAGGAAAATTGTATACATCGTTTCATATACACACCAATGACACATCATATTTTCTTGAAGAGCACAACAGCTATGTAATCATAGCTTACAACTCAAATCTTGAAACCTGGTACCACATAGATATAGGAAAGAACATAAATGTTTAGGAGAATTACTTTAATCGTTTTAAAAACAAATTAGAGTGGAAATCAGTCAGACACGAGGCAGCTAATCTAATAAATGTTGATAAAGATTCTTATGCGGATGCATAAATACTCTTTTAAACTAGCAATATATTTTTAAATATTGACATAGAAAAAATTTAATATCCTAAAAGATATTATGTTGACTATATGGGGGGAGCTTTATTCCTGAACTATCTATCATAATTCCGACATATAACGAATCGCGCAACATACCTATATTGATACACCGTTTGGAAGATATGAATATTGATCATCAAATAGTAGTTGTGGATGACAACAGCCCTGACGGTACGTCAAATGTTGTAGAAAAGCTTGCTGCGAAATACACGAATATTGTATTGGTCAAAAGAGAAGGTAAGCTGGGTATTGCCACAGCCATTAGGGATGGAATGCTGGCATCCAGCAGTAAATACGTAGTTGTAATGGATAGTGATTTACAGCATCCTCCAGAGGTAGTTCCCAGAATTTTAAGAGAGTTAAAGAAGGGAAAGGATGTTGCAATTGCATCAAGATATATTAGGGGAGGAAAAAGCGATTTTAGCTTCTCAAGGGGAATGATATCTAAAGTAGCTACACTTTTAGCTCACATAAACTTACAGGAAACAGAAGGAATAAAAGATCCAATGTCAGGATTTTTTGGGTTCAAAAGGGACATTATAGAACCAGAACAGATCAAGTCAAACGGATACAAGGTTCTTCTAGAAGTGCTGGTTGCATCTGGCACCAGGAATGTTGTTGAGGTTCCATACAGATTCAATAAAAGGGCTGCAGGAAAGAGTAAGTTTGGAATCAAGGAATTTATAAGATACCTTAAATTATTACTCAATCTTTCAGACTACCTGATGGTTAAATTTCTTGTTGTTGGAATCTCAGGGGCAATTCTTAACCTGTTGATGATGAAGTTAATAGTAGGTGGTTTTCATGATCCACTATATATGGGAGCCATACTGGCTCTAGAAGCATCGATTGTCAGCAACTTCATACTAAACAATTACTGGACATATCGCAGAAGAAGGAGTAGTGGCTCAGTACTGAGAAAGTACGCAAGATATAATATGATGAGCAGTCTTGGATCTGCAATATATTTTGCAATGATATTTCTCTTAACTGCATTCAGTGTAAATTATATGCTTGCTACGGGTATCGGCATTCTGGCTTCGTTCTCGACAAACTTCGGGGGAAGTCAGGGTGTAGTATGGCATTTATAATGATACAATAACAATCTTTAACAACTTCTTTTAAATTTAGTTTTATTTGATCTGTATATGAAGTCAGAAACCGAAGTTAAGAAGTTGAGCCGAATCCGCTATTTTGTTTTTGGCTTAGTATTCATTATTTTACCATTCATATCTATAAATTATACGAGTTATCTAGATTATGGTTCAATAATTAATGGAGTAATCCTAGTCGTTCTAGGAATTATTCTTATGTTTGTTTTTCTAACCAGCATAAAAGAATCAAAAATTATCAAAAACCTTCCTTATATTGGTTTTGTGTTATCAATTGTACAACTTTTCTTTGTTATATCAACATTATATCCCAATGCATTAACCGATGAAATTATACTTCAAACATATGCTGCGAAAATTTTTCTTGAGGGCAAAGACCCATATATTAAAAGCAACATGCTTGGTGCATTCAGTTACATAAAGCCATATTCACTTTATGTAACACCGGGATTGAATGGTAAACTGGTGGAAATATTGTTATATCCTGGAATGTCGGTTCTTGCATTTCTACCAGTTGTATATTTCCATCTTCCTGATTATACAACCTTATTCATATTTTCAGCCCTTAATTTTCTGGCTGTTTTTCTATATTTAAGGAAAACTCATATGGAGAAGATTTTACCTTATTTTTCCTTAATAATAATGTTAAGTGTATATACATTCGGGCTTTCAATAGGAGGTTCAACTGATATACTATGGATTTTCTTTCTTGTGTTGGCCTATATCTTCAGGGAAAAACCCTGGCTATCTGGCCTATTTTACGGCTTATCAATTTCATCCAAGCAGCTGGCTATAGTTGCCTTTCCGTTTCTTATCTTTATGATTTTCATGGAAAAAGGAAAATCTTTCAAGCAGTCTTTCGTCTTCTTTAGTCTCGCCGCGTTTTCTTTTCTCCTCACCAACCTTCCTTTTATAATTATGCAGCCTTATGACTGGCTTAGGAACATCGTCGAAGCCGAATTCCAGCCTGTTCTTGGTATAGGCATAGGTTTTTCGGAACTTTCATTCACAGGATTGTTTAAAATTCCATCCACTGTTTTTACACTTATATTCTTAGCAACGATAATAATTACCTTCCTCTTTTATGTACGTTTCTACAGTAAGCTGAAGTACGCACTATTTATCTTTCCTATGCTCATGTTCCTTGTAAATTACAGGGTACTGCTTGGGTATATTGTTGACTGGTCGCTTTTAATCGTTATAAGTTTTGCAGATTATTTAAGAGAAGAAAACATAAAACCACCAACGCTCTCTGATATTAGGGCAAAGCCACTAAACACAGGTATTTATATAACAGGTATCAGGAAATATTTGCAGAAGAATATAACGTTCGCAGTAATAGTTATAATAATTATATCTTTAACGACTGCCGGGTCAATCTATTTATCATACAATGATAATGATAGTAATATTTACCACATAAATGCAGTTGAAAATATGTCAGATCAGCAGTGCATTCCTGGATACATAACATCTATGAATATCAGCATCACTTACCAGCCAGCGCTAGGTTCTAATCTTACCTCTCCAATTTATTTTAGAATAATTCCCAGTACCGCTACGGAAGGTAACTATAATGGCATGCTTTGGTACGCATCTTCATCACTTCATGTTGGGCAAAATTATGTAACCGCATATCCTGAATCATATGCATATCTGTTGAAACAGGGTACCACCTTTAGGATTCAGGCATACTATAACTATCTTAGTGATTATATTACTGTCAAAGCTCCAAAGATAAACAGAATAGGGATTGCAAACTACAATCTTCAATATCCAACAAACAACCTGAAATCTCCATTTTTATGCTGGGGTGTTGACACAAGTCAGATCAGTAATCGATTTAATTACCACTTAAATAACGGGAATGGTAGCTCAGGTAACGGTTTTACGATTTCCCTTTCACCCGATCATAATATCTCGAAGATTAACTGTATAAGGCTTTCAAATTCTGCAGTAAACCTATCTTATTTAAAGAATTCAGGGGATAATCTTAACTTTAATTATTCCTACTCAGGAAATGGGACCTCTGTGACAAATGACAAGATTAAAAATTTTGTTGGAGTAGAAATGACTATAAATGGAATCTATGATATTTACATTGGGATGAATAGAACAGTAAGTGGAAATACGTATTATTCAGGTATAAACCAGTACATATTTATTCAAAGATATGGAAATATAAATTTCACCAGGATATATGCAATAAGCAATATGTTCCATATTGTTCCCGTTACAACAGTATTTAACTACGAACTTTATACCAATGGAACATCAGCACAGAACTTCAGCGTTTCAAACATCAGGTTTTGATAAAAGCTTACTCGTGTGAGTGTTTACGATCAAAAGTTACTTCCTGCATACAAACAGGACAAATTCTTCTTAACTTCTTTCTGGAAATATTGTATATTGCAGATATGGCAAGGGAAGAAAGCAATATTGGAAGAACTTCAGCGCTCCAATCTATTGGGGGTTTTAAATTCCTTTGATACAGGTAAATACTTGTCATATTACTATGTACGAAAATATCCATAAATGTAACTTTTCCGGAATTGTTCAACATTATTGTGTGGTTTCCATATGTTAGGGTAATTGATAGCCCATTTGAATATTCATAGTTCGTGTTGCCTACGCTTATTATAAGTTTTTCAGAAAGAGTACCGGTAAAAACCACCTTGCCTGACTCTATCTTATATTTGATATAATTTAAACCTGGGTGAACTGTAATGTTCTTTTCCTCTGGTGCCATGAAGCCTGAATTCATTGTTAGAACGTTTAGACATTGTTTCACATTTCTGAATTCAATGATTCCATTGGAGCTTTGATATAAGTGACTACCCATGTAAACCGAGAAATTGGAACCATATGAAAGGTTGACTGACTTTAGAATAAAAACTGAAAAAAGAGGGGGAATAGTGAAAACTTTCATATAATTTTCAGTCACATTCTTTACGGTGTTGAAGTATCTTAGTTCAGAGTTAACCTCAATGTTTTCATAGTATAGGCTCCTTTTTCTAGGAATATTAAAAGCGTATGAGTAGTTTTTCTCTGAAGTGATTTTTAGGTCATATTGGGATATCTCAGTTGAATTATCATAACTTAATTTGGTAATATATGTTACGTTGATTGGTTTGTAAATAGATTCATTTGCAGATATATTTAGAAAAATGGATGAGTTGTTGTATGAGATCTCAGTTTTTACATTCACAAAGGGAATATCATAATAAGTTTTTGTGTATGTATACGACCCTAATTTAAAAATATCATTTGACGATATTGA
>JAKBQK010000318.1 GCA_021835265.1 Thermoplasmata archaeon | reverse complement strand
TACATATTAATCTTCCGTAGCTCAGATAATGGAACGTTCAGTTTCAATAACGATAGATGCTCTTGTTAATTGACTTATTGAGGCCTTCAAACATCCATATTCTTGGATGTCTTGGTTCCTAATATTTAAGCTACGGAAGATTAATATAAAAGCCACATCATATGTCAAGATGGTAGAAGAAAAAGCAGTATCGTGTATCTTTCCGCATTCAGATATGGAATTTGGCGTAACAACAGATAGAAAATGGACTGAGAAAGAGAAAAAGAGTTTCAATAGGGGGGCGCTCAGGGGATTTTTATCGGATATACTTCCTGAAAGGGAATATGCTTATCATTATGCAATACACTATAAGATGACAGACAAAAACGAAGACAAGATTAAGGCAACATGGGAAGATCATAATAAAATGCTTTTTCCGATACCAAATCATTTAATGGCAAAGGGAACCAGAGTGTATTTCTTTTATAAGAATGAGATTGTTGGAGATGCTATCATAGAAAAAGTGATCTATAATGATCATGAATCTGAACTTTCAGATGAATGGGATCCAGAGATTTACCCAATTATAGTAAAATTCAAAAAAGGTAGTGTAAGGGTATTTCCGAATAATTCCATATCTGAAAAGGTTATGAAAAGGGTACTGACAGATAAAACTAACAAAACTCTCCCTATAGGTTATCCTGTTCTGACTGACATGGAAGATCAAAAACTACAAAAAGAGATAGCAAATGTTGTGAAATCTTACTCAATGGCATTCCTGTAATTTCATCAACAGGATGATAGTCAGCATTTATTATACCATCTAAAGCACATTTTCTCAATTTATTTTATAAGAGCCTATATGTTCTTATTTCTAATGGATTTAAGTTCTCCATCATCTCTTTTGTTAGATTAAGTCTCATTAATCAGACTTTAGAAGAAGCCTTAGCTATTTCTAAAAATTTGTATTACAAATAGGTGTGCAATACGCTAAATTCTTGTAATGACTTATGGAAAAGAATGATAGAAACTGTTATTATATCACTGACTATGGCTTTCTGTGGAAAAATTATGACAGAAGAAAGAGCAGCGGTGTTAATTGACAACTCCTACCTAAGGAAAGAAGTTTTAGACGTTTATAAAGGAAAGCAGGGACGATTCAGATTGGATTATGTAAAATTTTCCAATTCACTATGTAGAGACATAGATGCATCACTGATCTGCTCCACCAGAAATTGGAACACTTCTCTTCAATTTTCATCTAGTTTCACCTCAACTTCTTTCTTCTCGAATCTTTCCCTGAATGCTGAATCATTCAGGAACTTCCTCCTGAACTCCCTTGGAGGAAGATAATCAATGGATGAATGCGGCCTGCATTCATTGTAATCTGTGAATGCCTTTTCTATCTCTATGGAAGCATCATTAAAGTTCCTAAACTCGTTTGGCCATATGTAATCTGTCTTGATTGAATTGTGGAACGACTCAATGTCTCCATTGTCCTCAGGAGTGTGTTTCTGTATATATTCCAGCTTTATCCCCAGTAATTTCATGGCACTCCTGAACTCCTTCGAGATATACTGGGGACCACTGTCTGTTCTGAGCACCAGGCCTTCTGGTACTGATCCATTGAATGCCAGTAGAACAGCATTCTCCACAGAACGTATGGCATCCCTTGCCATACATGACCTGGAATAACGGTATCCCTGCCATTCCTTGGTGAAACAGTCCTTGATGCACATCAGATAGGTCATTCCCGATTCAGTGGGAATGTAAGTGATGTCAGTTTGCCAGAGCTGATCCGGACCATGAGGACGGAAGAGATTCCTGGCCTTTGTTCTACCCCTGTGCTTAAATGCAGGGAGGTTCAGGTTGTTATCCTTAAGAACCTTCCTGACGGTCTTCTGGTTCACTTCTGTACCAGAATTACGAAGAACTGCCCACACTCTCCTGTATCCGTATGTTGTCCTTTCTGATGCAATATACCTGACCTTCTCTTTGATGGCTGGATCAAGCCTCTGAATGTATCTCTTCACAGGCTTGTAATAATATCCGGACAGTGAGATTCCGGATATTCTTGATATCTCCCTGAGAGGTATCTGATCCTTCAGATCATCAATAACCATCATTTTATTCTCTTGATCGTTTTTTAAAAGTGTCTATGACCAGTGACTGATCTCCTATGATCTTCTTCAGATTCTCTATCTCATCGTCCCTTGAATCAGAATTCCTTCTCTGAGCCAGTGCTGTCTTACCTCCAAGTATGAACTGTTCCCTCCACTTGCTTAACTGAACAGGATATATGCCATGCCTCCGGCGTATTTCAGCTTGTGTCACATTCTCGGAAAAGGATTCCATTATGATCTGGAACTTCTCTTCAGCCGAATATTTTGATTTCATGAAAAAACTTCTATGATTTGATAAACTGCTATTTGCATGCTCTCCATGTATCTGTTCTTCTCTATAATATTATTATCATAGTGTTCCAGTTCTATGATGGTGCAGGTCAATGCAATAACATTCACAGAATCAGGATTACCACCAGATTCATCATGGATATTAACATTCAATAATGTAGAATACACATTAACAAACACATCATACACATTCCATGTAATCAATGGATCGTACTCATATCATGCAACATCAACAGATTACATGAACATATCTGGATCTGTATTAGTATAAGGTTCAAACAAACAGGTTAATCTATTATTCAGCTTGCAAATGTACGCATTAACATTTAATGAATCAGGATTACCCCAAGGATCAACATGGTATGTAAATCTATCAAATGGTATGAAGTCTGGAGCAGTATCAGGATCATACTACTCCTTTACGATAACCAATGGATCATACTCATATTCCATATCAACAACAGACAAGATCTACGAACCAAATCCATCTTCAGGTTTATTAAAAGTGAATGGTGCATCTGTATCAGAACCAATAACATTTTCAAAGGTATTATACACAGTAACATTCAAAGAATCAGGATTACCATCCGGAATATCATGGTATGTAAAAGGTGCTGGATCAGGCAATGCTCCAGCAGGTTCTCCCATAACATTCTTATTGACCAATGGAACATACAGATTCATAATCGCAAACACAACTGCATATTATACAACAACAGAACAGTTCTCAATAACCATGAATGGAAGGAACATCACAGAGACAGTCACATATCTCCACTATTCATACATAACAGGAAAGATATCACCATCAGACGGAAAAGTTACAGTAAATGGTCATAAGGTAACGCTGTCTCCCACAGGATCATTGAACCTGTCAGTGGCAGCAGGTTCCTACAACGTGATCATCTCTGCAAAGGGATACAGAACATATTATGACAATATCACGGTTACCAATGGAAAAAGCGTAAACATAACATATGATCTTAAGAAGATCTCAAAACCAGGACTATCACCCATAGAATCAATAGCAATAGCGTCTGGAATCATAGGATCTGCTGCAGTGATTGGCGTAGTTGTATATGTATTCAAATTCAGGAAGTAAAAAAGGTCCATCATTCATTCCTGAATAACAAATACCAGTCACTGAAAGGCAACACACACTGCATACTTATGAACAATCATCCAGTGATGTTGGATCTCATTGATCATTATTTATATCAATTTCACAGACTCATTTAAATCAATTATCTCGTAAATATCATCAGAGGATTTCTAATAACCTCACAGAAAACACCGCAATATATATTCATGAAACACGCATGTTACTGTATGAGCGTTTACAATTATCAAAAGAGTATTCTTATTTCCATAGGTAACAGTTAAGTGAAACATGTGAATCTTGTTAGAAGAAATAAGGATAATGAGAGATAATTATAGAAGTGCGTGACTTAAAGTAAGTTAATTTTCAAAGGAAATCATTAAATTGTCCCATACACCTAAAAAAATAGGGTAAAGAATAGAAATCCTCCTATGTTAATTATTATGTTTTAAATATTAATCTTTTTAATCATTTGCAGTTTTTACATCTGAAAAAACCCGCTTATAGAGCTCTTATATTACATAATTTAGTATGCAGTCAAATAAATTTATAATCATAGTTTGCGTACCGACTATATGTCAGCGTCTCTGTATGAATCATTGGAACAGGAATATTATCATCAACAATAGTATGTCCCTTTTATCCGAAAAGCGTTTTACTGTTATTCTTGTGAATGAACCATCCTTTGATCTTCTTGTTTTACCTTCAGATCTTGTTTCTTCATGTTTC
This sequence comes from Thermoplasmata archaeon, assembly GCA_021835265.1. The sequence continues at coordinate 7,487 of JAKBQK010000318.1, read as the reverse complement.
ACATGTCCAGGATCTGATGTGATGAATGTTGCATCCTGTGCTGATCCCTTTTTAATCCTTATTCATTTCAGTTCAAGCTGTATCTGTAATTCATTACATATGATCCTGTCCCTTCCAGTCTTTGATAATCTCTCACGAAACAATCATATGGTCCTAGCATCAGGATACTGATATGGATAGTCAAGAAAGTTCATGAATGATATTCTATCCCTTATTTGTGTCTCTGCCTGTTGTTCAACCATGTTGAGCATTCTCTGCAAGAACAGTACTTTTATCATGATCTTTACAGGTATGTTTTTTCTTTAATCTCGATCTGTATCATAATGATACAGATCATTCAACAATGGTGTGAATGCTTCTCAGTCTATGGCATTCTTTACGAATATTAATGGATCATTTATCTTCATGGTGTTGTATTTTTCTTTTATTGCATGATCAAGTAAATCACTCTTACAGTAACGTGCGTATTTCATGAATAAATGTAATGGCGTTTTCTGGAGGGTTATTAGAAATCCTCATTAGAATTTACAGTAAAGATATTATATTATCTTTTCTCAAGTGTAACAAACCTTATAATGTATTAAGTATTAATATTATTGTGTTAAATTCTACAAAATATAACAAGATAAGTGTGTATATTAGAAAAGAAGAAAAAGCCATAATAGAGGAGAAAGCCCTGTTGGAAGGAGTGTCTATATCTAGATACCTTGTACTTGCTGCTTTACATAATGACCTCAATTTTGAGAAGTCTAAATAAATAAAATTCCACATTTTTAATTTTAATAATTTTTGATACGTTTTTTCTTATATTTTCAATAAATTTTAACAAAAAATTCAATTTTTACATAAAATTAATTTATATTGTTAAATTGAATATATATGGTATAGTAACCCATAAAGTATATATATCCCCGATGTCTGTAACCTTAAGAGCAAAAATGGAAAATGTCAAAAATATTCAGGATATAGATATAGAAAGTAAGAGTAAGCTAACAAGAAGTGTTGGATTCGCAGACATATTTTTTATGTCCTTCGGAGGTCAGGCACCTTTTCTTTCGATGTTAACATATGCTACCGCAGCTTTGATACTGACACTGTTCTTCTCTCCAATTGTGCTTATCATAGGGACTCTAGTGGTTTTAATTAATGGCGCAGGTGTTTATTACTTATCAAGAAAACATGATGAGGCGGGGGGATACTTTAATTATGCTTACAAGTCATTATCACACAGGTTTGGATTTGAAACAGGCTGGCTATATCTTTTCTATTCATTACTGTATGCCGGTGGTTACATTACCGGGTCAATATTTGTCCTGACCTATGTTGTTTCACCGTATATAGTGATTCCACCACTGGTTGCATTCCTGATCGTTTTCATTCCAACAGGAGCATTTCTTTTACTGGGTATAAGACCATCCTCAAAATATGCAGTCTTTTCAGCAAGTCTGGAATTAGTTGTTCTAGTGGGAGTTATAGCAGCAGGTTTTTATGGCGCTCATTTCCTGGTATATAATCCATTTACCAGCATCCCATCTCCAGCAATCATATTCCTGGGAATTTTATTCGCCATTGGCATACCTACTGGATACGGTGCTATTACACCAGTTTCAGGTGAGGTAAAGAACGCTAAAAGAAATGTTGGAAAAGCGGCAATTCTTGTAATAATTATAGGAGGAACCCTTGAAGCACTGGTATTATACTCCCTAGTTGACTATGGAATTGCTACACACTCATTTTCAGCACTTGTATCATCAAATTTGCCGGTTATCACCATAGTGGATAAGATCGCTGGACCAATTGCTTTACCTTTATTATTATTCGCAGCAATAAATGATGGGATTCTGGGCTCTCTGGCTTTTCTTACAGCGTTTTCCAGGAATCTATACGCTATGTCAGAAAGAGGAGTCATCAACAAAGCTTTAAGCAAACTGCACAGCAAGAGAGGAACGCCCGTCATAGCTGGAATAATAACCTTAATCGCAGCAGCGATAATACTTATGCCTGTCTTGATATTTGTAAATGCATTTGTCATATTCCTGGCTTTAGGATCAATTGCAGGACTGGGTAATCTGATGGTTCATCTAACAGCAAACTTCTCATTGTTCAAGGAAAATCTTGTTAGAGCTCAAAGAAGAATCAGAGAGTTGGGCATTGGTGTTCTGGGAATAATAGTATCTGGATTTGTATTTATATACTCGCTCCTTACATCTGATACATACGTGATAGAACTTGTTTTAGGCTTTATAATATTAGGATTTATAATACTTGAAATGCTGGATGTCCATCAGTATGTTAAAGCACATACAGAGATTAATAGTTGATATTTTTAAATTTAAACAATTTATAATATATTTGAAGGTGTAAATAAACTTTTGATTTCATATACAGAGACTGAAAATGCAGGTCCATATAATATGGTTTAAATATTAAGGTGAAATGAAATGAAAAATAATAGTAGCACCATTATAAATAAAGGGAAAAATTTAGAAGAGAAATTATCATTTCCTGAACTTTTTTTCATATCATTTGGCGGTCAGGCGCCTTTTATTTCCCTATTAACATTCGGAACAGTTATGATTGCAATGGTTGGAACTGCAGGAGCATTTGCTATGATGATAGCCACAACTGTAGTATTCTTCAATGGAATAGTTGTTTATTTTCTTTCAAGAAGATACCGTAGAAGTGGAGGATACTACATCTATGCCCTTTATGGCCTTTCAGGTGGGTTAGGTATAGAAACGGGCTGGTCGTATCTATTATATGCACTTGCCTACGGTGGAACATTGCTTGCCGGTGGGGCATATGTTTTATCATTTGTTCTCGGTATCAACCAGATAATTACAGTGTTTCTTGTTTCCTTAGTAGCTTCCACAATGGTAATAGCGGGAGTAAAGGTTTCAGCAAAATATGCAATGGTAATGTCAACAATAGAAATAACTATAATAGTTGTATTATCGATAATATTTCTGCACAGTTCAGGCTGGCATTTCTACAATCCTGTAATATATTCACCCTACCTTCTTGCTGCAGTTATATTTGGTCTTGGAATCCCGACAGGTTATGGATCAATTGCTCCACTTGGTGGTGATGCGATGGATAGCAAGGCAATTGGAAGGGCAGCAATCACAGTTGTGATATTCGGAGGCCTGCTTGCAACATTATTCTTTTATTCCTTAGGTTCATTGAATTTTACCGGGAATTTGATTATTTATCTTATAACTCATTTTGGAATACTGGGCTTAATAATAGTACCTATCATAGCACTGAGCGATGGCATTCTTGGAGGTATTGCGTATATACTGGCCGATTCAAGAACCTTTGGTGCAATGAGCGAAGATGGAAGATTTCCAAAAATATTTTCAAGAAAATACAAAGGTAAACCGGTATTATCTGAATTATTAATAGCTACAATATTTGTAATTGTTCTGGGTACAATGACATACTTTATTGGATTATACGCAACATTCCTTGCCATGGGTTCATTAGCGGGTCTGATGAATCTTATAATCCATACATCGGCAGATTTTTCTCTGATAAAAATCGCCACCAGAAAATCAAAAGGGAGAATAAAAGAACTAACAGCCGGTATTGTTGCAGTCTCTATATCAATATTTATATTAATTGACTCATTACCAGGTATATCTCTCACCATACAGTATCTTTTCTTTGCATGGATAATAATCGGCTTCCTCTATGCGGAAACCTTCACTATAGTGAGTGAAACATCAAAGGATATACCTCCCTCGTAACCCTATCTAAATTTATTAATTTAAAAGATATATTTTATTTATTACTCCAATCTTGACCTTATCAATTCTAATAATCTTATGTATTTATCACTGGAAATTTTAGAAACTGCACCCTGTGTGGAAATTGTACAATTATTGTCCCGCATTTCTTGAAATGTAATTATATTATTTGTAAGATTGTAAATATCTCTCAAGATATAGTTAATTCCTTTTTGTTTTTTCTCGGCAATACTTTCATTTATTATTTTATCAGTATCTCCAAAGAACCGTATATCCGAAAAATATATCTTTATAGGTCTAAATCCTGCTGGAGTAAATGCACCATCAGAAGGCTCATTTTCAATAATTTTTTTACCAGAAAGTATACCGATTCCAATTATTCCTGATTTTGACAGATTACATATAGCCAAACGAGTTCAAGAACTTTAATGATGCTTCCATAGAGATAGAGAAGGCATTCTCTGATTACAATTACCCAGAACAACTCTGGCGAAAAACAATTGCAGAAATGAATCAGAAATACCGGAAAGAATTGAACAAATTCCAATGAGAGTCATTCCTGTTATTGCCAGTATTCTGGGAGATATTCTGAGGGTGATTAATCCTCCTAATATCTGGAACGGCATTAATCCAATAAAAAAAGCAGAACCGATCAGCCCAATATCAAATGGAGAGACATTTATCTGTTCCTGTATGAAAATCAGCGGAGGAGCAATGGTAAACCAGTTAATAGCATAAACAAGCCGAGAAGCATAAATAGCAAAGAAAGGTCTATTATTTTGAACCAAGGTTCCGTCTCCCTTCATGGCTTAGTTTGACTTAAAACTTAAAAGGTTCTGTGTTATATTTTTAAGTATTCCGTCAAAAATACAAGCATGTGACTGGGATTGAATGTAATGAAACTTTATAATTTTACAGCCATTTCCAAACATCCTCATCATCGAGCGATGAGAAAAACTGGAGTATGGGATGTATTCTTTTATCAGAACTCTTTGAATTCATCATCAGGGAAATGTACTCATCGGCCTCTACAACTGGAACAAATTATCGTATGGAATGCCATTTTCCACAGTCAGGAAGAATGCTAATCCTGGTATGCATGCATTTTTTTTATTTATAGTATAGTCATGATGGTCAAAATAATACGTATTCCCACAGACAATCCTGAATTGTATTTATGCAATGATAGGATCATATCCAATGAAAAGTCTGGATGGCAGGGATTTAAATAATCTTCATTTTAAATGGAACAGCACAAATAAGCCAGTTCTTCGTGTAAGCGAGGGCGAAGAGTTTGAAGTTATCATTCCCGATTCTTCCACAATGCAGGTAAAGCGTAACTCTAATTTATCTGATCTAAGGAAAATAGATTCATCCCTCTTTGATGGTGCCGTTGGACCAGTATATGTTGATGGTTCAGAACCAGGTGACTGCATTACTGTCAACATAAAGAAAATTGAAACTGAAGACTGGGGCTGGACTGCCATTATGGATAATTTTGGTCTCCTGAAAAATATGTTCAGTGAAACACTCATAGTATGGAAAATAGAAGAAGGTGTGATCACATCAGAAAGTGATATTCTAAAAAATGTTAAAATCAGGGAAGAACCATTTCTGGGTGTTATAGGCACTGCACCCGCAGAAGGGGAATACGGGATGATACCACCACAATATTTCGGTGGGAATATGGATAATAAATTCATATGTGCCGGTTCCAGTGTAACTCTTCCAGTTTCTGTAAATGGTGCACTGCTGTCATTCTCGGATCCACATGCTTCACAGGGCGATGGAGAAATATGCGGAACAGCAGTTGAAACAGGGGCAAGAATAGTTGCAAGTGTTAACATAGAAAAAAATAGGAAAATAAAGTATCCGGTCGTAAAGAGCAAGAAAAGAATTGCTGAAGATTCAGTTGTATGTACTGGCATCGGTCCTGATCTATACACCAGCTCACAGAATGCTGCTCTTTCAATGATAGATCTGTTACACGAGAAGGGAATTTCTAATGAAGAAGCGTATATTTTATGCAGCGTGGCCGGGAACCTGCACATAAGTGAAATAGTCGATGAGCCAAACTTTGTGGTTTCAATGGAAATGCCGGAAAATCTAATTAATATGCTATAATAATATTAAAATTAAAAATTTTATAAATTATAAAATATCATTTCTCCCATGATATTTTTATATGGTCCGCATCGTAGGTACCAGCCTCTGTGGCAATCTTTGGCTTTTTTCTAACATAATAAAATGATATTATTATGGCGAAAACAAAGGACCACATAACACCAACCACAGCAGAACTTGCATAGGCAAAGTTATCAAAGGATGGCGCACTAATTTGGGCAAGGATATCCTGCTGTACCGTGTAAAAGATAACAACGGCTGCTATTATGGAAGATGCTATGGGAATCAGCCCATGCACCAGCCACTTGAAAACCTTCTGTGTTCTTGTGTAAAGCGTAAGACTGATATTGGCGTAAATGTGAGTAAAGATTATACCTATTCCTGAACCTGTCAGCAATATCAGGGCTCCTGTCTTTGGACCAAAAAGGAAACCGAAAAGAAGATTGATAACAAGCATCAGAATCATATATGCCCGTATTGCCTTGTGCGGGCTCTTATATTTCTTATGCACCTCTGAAAATGACTTTGGGAAGATGATCTTATCCCTGCTGGCTGAAAACCAAACCCTGCTAACTGCATTTGTCTTTGCAACACCATTGGAAAGATAGCTGTTTATGGTAAATATTACCAGAAGTATGCCACCAATTGGTCCCAAATATCTTTCAAAAACAATAAGACCGGGATCGTTCGCACCTGCAAACCCACCTATGCCAGATATGCCCCATCCAACCGTAAGTGCGTAGGTTGCAGGAATAAGTGCAAGTCCCGAAAATAGATAGGAAAGAAGAAGGGAATTCTTTATCTTCTTCTTTGGTTCTGTAACCTCCTCCGATATGGTTGTAGATATGCCAATACCGGTAAAATCACTTATGGAAAATATCATGGAGAGGAAGAATACCGGTACAATACTGAAAGGTAGTGTAAAGGGCACAAATGAATTCCCCGGTCCAACCTCTATAATTATTATAATGGAAGCAACGAACAGGAACATCACCTCTGCAAAACCGGTAATGAATGTATACTGAACAGATGGCCTGATACCAAGATATGGAATTACTGAAACATAAACAATCATTCCAATGGCAAAAATTACCCACAAATACTTCAATGATGATATCTCTGATGAAAGCAGAAACAGGAATGATGATATTCCAAGCACTGCAAAGGCCGAGGATGTGAGGTTTTCATACAGCCACGAAAAGGCTGTTGCAGGACCATAAAAACCGGATTTTGTGGATGACGCCGCGTATGCGTAATACCCTCCTGCATTTGATCTCAATTTTGAGAATTCATAGGGTGTGATCATCCATAAACCATAGATCAGCCATGCAACCAGTACTGCAGTTACTGATCTGAAACCCACATCCCTGAATGTTCCTATCAGGAGTATTGCAATATCTGCCGCCGGCCCAACCTGAGCCAGGGAGTAAAAAGCTCCCTGCCATGTGCCAACTGATCCCTTTTTCAATTCGTTCCTAGTGCCACCTGAATCACTGGAGGTCTTTTTGAACATAGTATGTTCATTAATGGTTCATAATATTTAAGTGGTTTCGGTAATATATTTATATGATAAAAATCTCCTTAAGAAAATCAATAATTCATGGGTTTTTATAT
>JAKBQK010000396.1 GCA_021835265.1 Thermoplasmata archaeon | reverse complement strand
TAATCAATTAGCAATCCATAAAGTAGTGACGGTGTTTGTGAGAAAAGGTATGACCATTCAGAACCACTTACAGACATTACAAAAATTATGATTGAATACATAATATATGCAAAAATAGCAAGAACTAAAATCCCAGCAATAATGCCTATTTTTCCATTCTTTTTTTCTTTAGAATAAAGCTCTTCCAGGTCCTCTGGTCCTTTTCTGACTCTTGTATAAGAGGCAAGTTTTCCAAGGGTGTTCTGGGAAACAATGGCTGAAAATCTTGAAGTCTGCCTTATTCTGGCTTTACCCCTTTTAATAATAGGTGCATCTGTATCAATCGTATATTTTGCAACTGCATGATTCCCTATCCTCCTTACTAATTCTATGAGTAGAATTACGAAAATCCCAAGGGCTAGAAATGTTACTATTAACATCCTAAAATTCCCATCGGCAGCAAATTTGTCTATGGGACTGCCAACTCCAAAGGTGCTGTATGATGTTATTCCTATAGTAAATACCTCACTTACTGTTATGTAAAAAAAACCATCAGATATACTTGGAAACAGATTTGCTACAATCCTTGGTATTGAGAATGGTATATATACATTTCTTAGCTTCATCCACAGGCTAAAATTATAATTTTCAGTCACCTCTACCATTTCACTTGGTATAGTCTTATATGCCTGATACTGACCCATCCATATATTCCATACAACAGCCGTAAACACGAGGAAATCAGCTGCAAATTCTACCCCAAGAGGGCCACCTATCCTGTCAACAAATATTATGAGCACAATTGGAAAAAATGAAATTACTGGAACACTCTCAAATACCTCGATAAACGAAATAAATAAATTTTCAAATATTTTACTCTTGATTGCCGCATAAGCAAGAAGCCACCCTGAAAGAATTGAAAGTAAAATCAATCCTACAACTCTTCCACCAGTTGCTAGCACTGCAAGTATGATGAAGATATATTCGTTCACCTGGTTCCCCCTTTTTTCTTTGTAAGTAGCCTGTATAGCGTATCAAGATAATTATCGAAAACTGGATCTCTGCTGTTTCTTGGTCTGGGCATCTCGATATCAATCTGTCCCACAACTGTTGCAGGACTGTTGTTAAGAACGAACACTGTATCTGAAAGCTCAACAACTTCAGTAAGGTTGTGAGAGACCATTATAACGCATTCCAGTGGGCTCTCTGGATTGAATAGAATATTATAAATATCCTGTCTCAAACCCTCTGCAGTCAACTCATCGAGATGTGCAAAAGGTTCATCCATAAGCAAAACTTTTGGTTCTGCAGCAAGTGATCTTGCAACAGAGACCCTCTGCCTCATTCCTCCACTCATTTCCTTTGGATAAAGATTCTCAAATCCCTGAAGACCAACCATTTCCAACGCCTTAGATGCAAGCTCTTTGCATTCATCTTTAGGGATGTTTTTTGTCTTCAGCGATAGCATCACATTTTCTTCTGCTGTCATCCATGGAAAAGTAACTATGGACTGATGCACCATGGAAATTAATGGAGTAGGCCTTAAAACCGGCTTCCCGTGTAGCAACACTGTACCGCTTTCCGGCTTCAAAAAAGCTCCAAATAATCTCAAAAGTGTAGATTTGCCTACCCCTGATGGACCAACTATGGCTGCGAATTTCCCTCTCTCCACCTTGATGTTGATGTTATTGAAAACCTTGTATCCGTTGTCATATCTGAAGTCGAGGCCCAAAACCTCCATCGTTGTTCCAAGTAATCACCATATGAGGCATTTACTCATCGTATAAATATTATAAGAAAGCTTTGAAATTATATTCTGTAAGTGAATATTTCAAAGAAAAATCAGTATGTACTGTTTCCTTCAGGGGTAATGTATTTTTCGCCCCATTTCCTTAGTGCATCTATTACTGGCCTTATCTCACTTCCTGATTCTGTTAGTGAGTATAGAACCACAACAGGCTGAAGCGAAATGAGCTCTCTCTTAACCAATCCCTTTTCCATTAGAATCTTGAGGATTCTTGATAATGTCCTGGAACTTATTCCATGAGCGTTCCTTAGCAATTCATTGAATCTCATGGGTTTATCCGATAGATACCTAATAATTGTAAGTTCCCATTTTCCGCCTATTACCTTTATTGTCTCAACTATAGGGCAAATTTCCTGATTCTTATTTACTGTATTCATCATGATATCTAATGTATTGCAAGTAACTATAAGTATTTTAATGTACTTTTGATATCCTTATATGGAAACACAGAAACAAATGAAATGGATATCTGATAAGGCACATTCAGAGATTGAGTTCTCAGCAAGACATATGATGATATCTACAGTCAAGGGAAACTTTGGAAATTTTGAAATAACAGCATTTGGATCAGATAAGGCTCCGGAAAGCGCAAAGGTAATAGTGACAATTGATCCCTCATCAATAAGTACAAGAGATAACGATAGGGACAATCATCTAAAGTCACCTGACTTCTTCGATGTGGAAAAACACAAAGAGATTAAGTTTGAGAGTACATCTATAAGCAAGAAGGGAGAAAGCGAATATATCATCAAGGGAAATCTCACGATTAGAGATGTAACCAAAGAGATAACTTTAAATGGAGACCTGGAAGGAATAATAAAGGATCCATATGGTAAGACAAGGGCAGGAATAACCGTTTCAGGTGAAATAGTCAGAGAGGAATTCGGGCTAAAGTGGAATATGGTTATAGAGGCGGGAAAGGTAATGGTTGGCAGCAAGATTAAATTCACTGCCCATGCGGAAATGATTCTTCAGGAATAGATAATGGGAAATGTAAAATAGTTCTCTGATCACAAATAATTTGATAATTATTTGATATTATTTTTTACTTTAAATATATTAATATTAATAAATTCATCACTTATGGTAAATGCGGAAATCTATAAATCCTTAAAAGGATTATTAACTCATGATAAGGATTTCTAAGGGAGAACTGAAAAGGCGAGTTGAAAAGCTCGGTAAATTGATGAGTGAGAAGGATCTTGACGCAATATATATTTCTGGAACCACATCATTCAAGTATTTTGCAGATTACTTTTACATTGCTACTGAAAGACCAGCAGCATTTCTAATAGATAAGAATCTGGATATACACTTTTTTGGTCCCATCATGGAAAAGGAACATGTACTTGGTCAGTGTCCTAATATAAAGGATTCTTTTGGATATCCTGACTATCCTGGAGAAAAGCATCCACTGAAGTACTTTGGAGAATGGACAAAAAATATCGTAACGGGGAAAAAGATTGGTGTAGACAATCCTTTATTCTACAGTTCTGGATGGGGATTTAAGCCAATTCCAGTCGATGAAATCATAAAAGGATTCACCATTTCGGGCATATCGGAAGACCTTTACAATATGAGAAAGATCAAGTCGGATGAGGAAATAGAGATTATGAGAGAAAGTTCCAAGTGGGGAAACCTCGCGCATAATCTTTTACAGGAGTTTACAGAACCAGGAAAATTTGATTTTGAAATCTCATACGAAGCCTCCTCTGAAGCAAATAAAATGGCAATGTATGCATTTGGGATGGACACAAGACCCTCAATTAATTCCCCAATGGAAATAGGTGCAGGATTTAGAGGGCAGGTTGGAGAACATTCCTATTACCCACATTCATTATTTACAAATAGGAAAATCAGAAATGGTGATATCCTCGGTTCTGGAGCCAGTGGGGAAACTGATGGTTATCACATCGAAATCGAGAGAAACTTATTCGTGGGAAAGCCAGATGAAAGGACAAGGAGGTTCCACAAGCTTGCAGTGGAAATGCAACAGGTCGCAATAGACGCTCTGGAAATAGGTAAGGAGTTCAGTGCAGTTGATAGAAAGGTAATAGAATTTGCAAAAGAGAACGATGTCCTTCAATACAGATTGCACCATTCAGGCCATTGTATTGGTTTGGAAGGCCATGAGGCACCATTTCTGGATATTGGAGAGAATGAAAAAATAAGAGCAGGCATGACATTTTCAGTTGAACCAGGAATATATGTTAAGGGCTTAGGAGGATTCAGGCATTCAGATACTGTTGTCATGCATGAAGACGGGCCTGAAGTAATTACATATTATCCTAAAGATACTGAATCTCTAACAATATGCGATTAGGCGGTTCAGCACAGGCTTCTAAGATCAATTATGAAGTCCACAGGATTTGTATCGTCTACTTCATTTCCTCTGTTTATTAGAATTGAATTTATGCCAGCATTTCGTGATGAACTTACTTCATCTATCGAATCACTTATAAAACTAATTTTTTCAGGCAAAACTCCTAATTTATTAGAAATATTAATATAACTTTTAACGTCTTTTTTAGGTCCTATTTCTGTATCAAAATAGCCATCAATGTATTTTGTCAAATTGCCAAATTTAGAGTATTTAAATAGTAGTTTTTGTGCCAGTACACTGCCCGATGAATATATATAAACCTTTTTTCCTGACTTTTTCCATCTAATTAGGGATTCTGGCACATCATCGTATACCTCACTCTTCAGTTCTCCCGATTCATAGCCTTCCTGCCAGATAAGTCCTTCCAGCGTTTTCAGTCCCCCAAGTTTGCTGTCCAGATCAATAAGTCTTTCAATATAAGTGACAATCTGTTCATCGGGGGAAAATTCTCCCTTTTCATTAATTCTTCCATTCTGAGCTATTTCTAATAGTGCTTTTTTCACTACCGGGTTGTTATTATTTTTTGTCAGGAATTTAGTTAGGCTATCTCTGGCATACTTAAATAGAGTAATGTGCACAAAATTTACTGGCGTTGTGGTGCCCTCTACGTCAAGTATTACATAATTCTGAATATTCATTTTGCAAGTCATACTTTATCTCTGTCATTTTTGGCAGGAATAAACGCAGGTCCAAAGCACAGAGGCATGAATTTCTTATCTTTCCCGCTATTGGTATAATAAGGAGTCCATCCACTTTTGTTCTGAAATAGTCTTATGGCTCTAATTTCCCTATCTGAGCATAGGTCAAACCAGTGTTTTGTTCCTTTTGGAACCCTAAGAAGATCCCCTTTTCCAACCTCAACTGACAGTGTTACCTCATCGTCTGCGTTAATATGAAACAATCCATGACCTTTTATTGTATACCTAACCTCATCTTCATCATGCCAGTGTTCCTTGTTGAATTTTAATAGCATATCATCAAGTCCAGGGGTATTGCTATTTATATCGATGACATCAGCTGTCACATAACCACCCTCTTTCTTTAGTCTTTCCACTTCTTCTCTGTATACTTCAAGTATTTTATCAGGTGATGCATCTTCGGAATTTAGTTTATCAGAATTCCATTTCTCATACTTTATTCCATATTTACTAAGATAATTAGCCACTTTCTCAGGGTCATAAATTGTAATATTCTTTTCAATTATCTTCAAAGAAACCATTTATTCACCTCTCTAAACTTATTTCTCTTCCTCTAACCTCTAACAGAAATTCAATAGCTTCAGTTGACCTCATTGCATCGCTAAGATTTTTTCCCCAGGTATAAAGTCCGTGACCGCTAAGTAAAAAACCATGGGATTTAGGATGTTCTATAAGGTATTTTGAAACCTTTTTAGATAGTTCTGCCATGTCCTGTGAATTTTCAAATACAGGTAAAATTTCATTTTCATTGTGAGATGTATTTCCTTCTAAGGCCTTCAGCATCTCGTATCCCTTAATTTCCACCATTCCTTCAGATAAATATCTTCTCGATAGTATGGTAGACCATATGGAATGGGTATGTATTATTGATCTAGCCTTCATATTTCTGATAACAGCAAGATGAAGCAACGTTTCTGCAGAAGGCTTTCCATTACCCTCTATAACCTCACCGTTTGAATCCACTATTAGAACATTCTTAGCATCCATGTTTCCCTTATCTACACCGCTTGCAGATATTGCCAGTTCAAGTGGATCGCATTTTATGACAGAACTTATGTTCCCACTGGTAGCGTAAAGTAAACCTCTTGAATATAACCTATTTCCTACTTTTATTATATCATCTGTGATTTTTTTGAATTCTAAATCTGATTGAATGGTAATCTGTCTTTTATAATCAGTCATTAGTGATAATCATTATTCCAGTTGTCTTAACATTTTAGTTAACAAATATTACCAATACTCATATTTTAAACAAAATTCAGGAATTCATCCATCGTAAAAGGACCTAATAAGATGACTAAGAGAGTATCCAAATTTTGCAACGGTTTAGTTAAGAAAAAATGCAATATATTAAGGTATATCCTGAAAAATGGAAATATAAACCTCCAGAACAATTTTGGTAGAACAAATTTATCATAACACTTTCATCACTCCTACATAAAATTGATATTTTTTAACCAATCTCTTTGTGATAGCACAGAGGCCTAGAGTACTAACTCCATCTTTATGCAATTATAACCATCTTCCTCAAAATGCTCTGTTTCTGAGAAACCAGCCTTACGGTATAAGCGCAGGCTTCTTTCATTGTATTCATAAATTCCGCTGACCTTAAGTTTTTTCAATCCAATTTCTCTGGCTCGACTTATAAGCATGCCAAGAACTTTTGTTCCCAATCCTTTTCCCCAATATTCTTCAACTCCAATGGTGATTGGAGTTTTCTCTTTAGTTATACTTGCATCGCCAATGGGGGTCCACATATCTTTTTTATAGATTTCTATAATGTAGTTCTCACCAATTTCAGAGAGTATCTTAACCATTCGTTCTATTATCTCTCTACCGTAAGGCATTACCTTTGGCCCTTCTGAATAAAAAATAACATTAGGAGCATTATACCAAAGTAAGAACGAATTCATATCTCTTTTTAAATCAACCGGTCTCAGCCTGATATCGCCATTACAAAGTATTGTCACCTTTATTCTTTAACATAAGTGGGGTTAATTATTTAACAATTGGCATTTTTAGTTTTTTAAAATTTGTGGCGAGAAATCCAACACTATTGAGGGATGGGAAGATGACACTTAACTGCGTTTTGGACTACGCAACGAATTAAAAAATAAATATTGACTGCCTGAATCACCCATATCAATTGAAGTCAAGACAATTAAACCTCATGTAACTATCTAATTTCATAAAGCTACGATAATCTGCGAACAAGTTATTTGGAGGTTCACAGTGTCAAATCTCTTCCAGGAAAATATCTATATTACTAGATTACAATATAGAATCATGTCAGAAGAAAAAAACCTCAAATCAGCTATTGAAAATTCAAGAAGGATATCAGACGATGGATCGCTTGTTACCTATGATCTTACAAAAGGAATAGATTTCTCAGATCCAAAGTCTGTAGCAAGGATAATCTCAGATGTGTTCTTTGAAAAAGATGCTTTGAAGTGGTTCAAGGTGAAAGACGAAAAAATTGAATTTGAACCAACATACAAGGTCAGGATAGTAATGGCGGAAGAACATAACAAGATGCTTGAAAGTGTAGTTGATGATTTCCTTAAAGATCTACAAAAAGATGACATATCGCGAAATTTCTCACAGCAGATAAAGGGAGATGCAGATAATGCGACAGGCCTTCAGTCTGCCATTACAACAAGTGCTTTGAAATCAGCATTATTCCATCATTCTATGGATAAAGTCTATGGAAGAGAAATCAAAGACGATCTATTTTTAGATCTTCTTGAAAAACTGGAAATCAGATCACTGAACAATGAGGATTTGTTGGATTGGAAAAAACTTCCACTCTGAAGTTTATTCCATGGAAAGAATTCACTTCCACTTATTGGAATAAAATTCTAAATGAAGTTCTTGTAAAATATCATTTTTTATCAGTCACACCTAAATATTTTCTTTAAATTTTTTAGAAACGCTCAAAGTCAAAGTGATCAAACTAAAAGAGAAAAAAATATTTGCTCTATACCGAACACCCAATTACTGTTTTAACAAAAGAAACTAGATTTAAACGGTTCAAAAAATTAAGCATTCTATTATCAAGAAAATTTCAGAGCAGAAAACCTACTCGTGAGTTCGTCAAAAATTAAAATCCCTTTTTCTCTAGTCAATTTAAATACAGAAATACAGTTTTGATGACTGCCTCATTTGTAATTATTGTAACTTAATTCATTTTAATCAAGGTATCCTGAGCAGCTTCATAACTCCGGGATATTATTATACCGTTCATTCTTCTGTTAGTTGTGATCCAAGCTAGGACAACACTACCTCATTCCTCTAGCAATATAAGGATGGGACGAATTTTAGAATCATCAGAATCGGTGAATTTCACCCTTGTTATTACAACATCGCATGGTTTAGGCATGTTCCCATCCCGAGTAATCACCTTTTTCCCAGAGCTGTTTCATCTTCTCTTCCTAGGCATTTTGTACAAAGGCTTCTAACTCATTTGTTTCTTCAGTACTTTTATGAGATTAAGAATGATCTCGCTATAAGTCCCCCGTCGATATATTTTAAGTTTTTTAAGAGCATCTACAACAGACCTGTCCAGTTGAATCGTTGTGAATTTTGATTTAGGTATTATATGTCATCTATATTCTACATATAACGATTTATGTGCTTATACACGGTATGTACCGTAATACGTTTGAATTATTTGAGTTCTGGATTACTTGCAAACGAACTTATCCCAATACTTTCGTCAATAGGCGAGTTCTACCATAGTCAGGATGGACCGGTCGTGATTTGCTTATTGTTTTAAGCGAATACTTTCTGCTTTACATGAATATAAGAAAACTATCCCTTATCTCATAATGCTCAAACATTACTGCACCCATGTATAAATTGACGAAAAGGCAAGAATTATATTGCAATTATACATTGGGTATACAAGGTATATACATGGATTACACAACCATACAGATTAGCCGATCCACAAGAGAGAAACTGAATGGATTAAGGGCATACAAGAGAATGACATATGATGAGTTGCTGAATGCACTCATGTCACTAATTCCTGAGGGTGATGATGAGGGGGTTTACACTGAGGATTTCAGGGCATCTCTGCTTAGGGGTCTCCTTGATGTGAAAGAGAAGAAAACCCACACAGTAGAAGAAGTGAAGAAACAGTTGGGAATTCAGTGACAAACTTTGAAGTTGAATTTTCAGAGGAATCTCTTTTTCAGCTTCGAGGCATGGACATTCCCTTAGCTAAGAGGATTATCCAGAAAATAGAAAGCACTAGAAGTGATCCGCACAGGTTCTTTGTCAGGTTGGTCGGGAGGACTGAGTACAAGCTTCGAGTCGGTGACTACAGGGTGATTGCCGACATTGAAGAAAATAGAAGAGTTATAGTTGTTAGATCACTTGGACACAGAAGGAACATCTACAAATGACAAGCCTCCCCTTTTAGATACTATTTAAAATCGTCAAAGCCAATTTCAGTAAGAATGGAGCGGTCGGTATTTGATTAAAGTTTTAAGGGAACACCAATTTCTTCAAGCAATCCATGGAGATTCCTCGCTCTCAAATCAGTCGGTATCCCATAATAATTACAATTTGAAAATCGGCGAAAACTTTACATACTGATTTGATATGTGGGAAATGAAGTGGGAATGGGACAAGAGACTGTGATAGATGAAAAGGGTAGAATAGTGATCTCGAAAAATGTCAGAAACTCTCTCGGACTCAAGAATGGAATGAGAGTAAAAATGTACATTGAATCCAATCGTCTAATAATTGAAAAATCTGTATCCCCGGATGAATTTCGCGTAAAGATGAGAGGATTTATCAAAAAAGGTTCAGAGATACCGTTAAGCGATCCTCTTGAGCTTAAACACATCTGGAAGTGAGATTCCATTGGTCCTATCATATGTAGATGCTAATTACTGGATTTACTGGTTCGATGAAAGACTCCCAGAGCATGATTCAGTTGACGATGTAATGCAAAGAACTATTCAGGGTGATGTAGTGGTCAGCACTGTTACCTTAATGGAAGTAGCACATTACTTTAGGATGATCCCACCGGATATTTTGAACGAGAAAATGAGAATCATAGCTGACCTCACAACTCTTAGTATAGTTGATTTCACCGCTACTATCATGCAATCGTCAATTAATCTTCTGTCAACTTATGGTTCCATGGGGCTTGGCTTGAGGGACTGTGTAATTCTTGCCACAATGAAGTCATTAGGATCCAACATCCTCCTCACTCATGACCAGTCTTTCAAGAACGTCAAGGATATAAAAGTAATTGATGAAATTAGATGATGAATAGAAAACGTTTCCTGACCAAGATGACTTAATATGGACCGGTCGGGATTTGAACCCGAGGCCTCTTGCTTGCGAAGCAAGCGATCTACCCCTGATCTACCGGCCCTTCATTCAGTATTTAATCAAAGTTATTATAATTTGTAGTCAATTTTCATCATAAAATATAGCATATCAAAGTGGTTCTATACCAATTAAAAATTGCCACATACTTGGCACAAAGGAAGGAAAGAATATTTAAATCTCTCAGGATGTACCTGAGGAATGGACGAAGATATACCAGAATTTAACGATCTCAGGCCAAGACCATATCAGGTAGAAGCATATAGGAAAGCAATGAGATCAAATCTTTTACTGATACTCCCAACTGGACTTGGAAAAACTTTAGTTTCTGCCATGCTGGCATATACATACATTAAGCAAAATAAAAAAGTTATTATGATTTCCCCAACGAGGCCACTTGTGGATCAGCATTTTCAGACTATGACTAAGCTATTTGAAGGACAGAATATCAAAATAAGAAGCCTTACGGGGCATGACCCTGTGGATAAGAGGATGAGTGAATGGGCAGAAGGACAGTTCATAATATCTACTCCTCAGACTGTGGAAAAGGACATTAAGCGTGAAATAGTTTTTATGAACAATTTTTACCTTCTCATTGTGGATGAGGCACATAGGGCGACGGGAAATTATGCCTATGTTAACGTGGCTAAGGAATTTCACAATTTACCTGATAGGAGAATTCTTGCAATGACTGCAAGTCCAGGTTCTAAAAATGAGAAAGTTGACGAGATCAAGGATAATCTGAAAATTAATAGTGTAATGATCAGAACCGATGAAGACCCTGATATTGCTCCTTATGTTAAGGGTTCCGACACAGAACCCGTTTTCATAAGGATCAGCCCAGAACAGGAAAAGTGCATTTCACTTCTCAGGGAAACCAAGAAGGATTTTATGGACCAGATCCAGAAGAAATTCAGTTATGTTAAGAAAGGTGCATCAAGATCAGAGATGAGTGAATACATCCGTGATCTATCAAAAAGGGCAACTTCTGGAGACAAGTCATTATTTACATCCATTCCATATTTTACCGCAGTAATAAGACTGGATGTATTGATGGAATACATAGAAACACAGGGGATAGAAATAGGAAATAATTATTTGCAGGAAATGGAAAGTTCAGAAGATAAGTCTCAGATCAGGACCCTGAACCTGTGGAAGAGAAATTTGACATTTCAGCAGGTGGAAACACTTATTAAAACAGCCTCAGAAAATTATGAAAACCCTAAATTTAAAAAAGTTAAGGAAATGGCAGAACTTCTAATAAAGGAACATCCAGAGTCAAGGTGTCTTGTATTCACACATTACAGGAAAACATCAGAAATTCTTTTGAAATATCTGGAAGAAAATTCAGCAACCATTAGGGCAATCAGGTTTGTTGGCCAGGGAAACAGGGAAGGAGATAAGGGAATGTCTCAGAGTTCTCAGAGGGAAGGTATTGATAAATTCAAAAATGGTACCTATAATGTAATGCTTGCGACCAGTGTGGCAGAAGAAGGTCTGGATATACCGTCAACAGATCTTGTAATATTTTACGAACCAGTTGCGTCAGAAATAAGAACAATCCAGAGGAGAGGAAGAACAGGTAGGTTCAAGGCCGGAAAGGTATACATACTGATATTCAGTGGAACCAGGGATCAGGCATACTAT
>JAKBQK010000024.1 GCA_021835265.1 Thermoplasmata archaeon | reverse complement strand
TAGATTAACCACATCCATTCCTATTTCAGGGTCCTCTACAGCCTGAAGGGCTTCTAATATTTCTTCTTTGGTAACCATGTTATCGTTTAAACATTAAATTCACATTAATATGTCTATTGTTTTTTTTATACCGATTGTATCCTATCAAAAACACCAAATTCCCATGGCTTAGTCCTGCACTGCAAACTGCTTTTTACTGACTCTAAAATCATTTTACTGAAATATCCTCTGCTTTCCAGATTAAATATATTTAATTTATCGCTACCCCTTACAAAGGCTGAATAGAATTGTTCTGTCATTTCAATAGAGCTACTTACCCCCTCACCTACTGTGCCGTATTTGTCAATAATAAAACTTCGCACACAAACCTTATTTCTGGAACCCCTACTATAGGGCAGGATGCCCTCAGAAATCAAAATCAGGTAATCAAAATCCATTATTTTACCGCTGTTTGTTCGTTTAAAATCTGAAAAGTCTGGAAATATTTCTGAATTTTTAACTTCTTTGCTACTTGAAATTGGAGAATTTTTAAAAACCGATCTTAAAATTGAATCCCTGTATGCTTTTTGGATATTCTTAGATAGGATAATTGAAACTCTTAAGGGATTGAGCCTTTTTCCTTCCTCGTCTATCTCGCCACTGTCAATTCTTGACGAACTTAAAACAAAAAAGTCATTTGCAATTTTTGTGTTTACCGTATGTATATGCATTGGTTTTAGCCCATTTTTCAATCTTTTATTGTTTAAAATTCTGGCACTTCCTTCTGTTTCCTTAGATACTATAATATCAGTATAATCCTTATTTTTATCAGCATCGCCAGAATTATTTTCTATTGGCTTAATGGTAAAATTTGCATTCTTTTCTCTGAGAAACTCATATACAGAATCACTTCTTGATTTGTAACCTCTCACATTATAATTTTTGGTCTTTTTCACATATTCATCAGATGTTATTCCAACGATAATGAATTTTTTTGTGGAAATAGCTCTCATCAGAAGGGCCTTATGACCTTTATGCAGATGCCCAAAGGTACCCGCTACAATGGTAATTCCTTTCTTACTAGGCTGATTCATTTATTGTCTTCCTTATTCTCTTTATGCCCTCTTCAAGCTGTTCTACTGATCCAAATGTGAAATTAAGTCTCATTGATGACTTTTGAGTACCATTTGTTGTAAATGCCTGTCCACTTACATATGCTACGCCATTTTTGATGGCAAGTGGAATCATCTGTTTCGTATCTACATTTTTATTTAGTGTGACCCAGACAAACATACCACCTTCGGGTTCTGAGAAAGTTGAAATATCAGACATATTTGCCTCAAGGGCGTTTACAATTGCATCTCTTTTCTTCCTGTATATTTGTTTATTCAGTTCGACCTGCTTGTAGATTATCCCCATTTTAATGTATTCATAGGCAACATATTGAGAGAATGAGTTTGTTGCAAGATCAAGTGCCTGCTTAATAAGATTAAACTTTTCCATTACAGGTTCTGGAGCAATTGTATATCCCAGCCTTAGACCAGGTGTCATTACTTTAGAAAACGTTCCAAGATAAATTACATCTTCTCCACCTGTCATGGATCTGATGCAAGGCAGAGATTCTCCATAATATCTCAACTGACCGTATGGGTTGTCTTCCACAAGAGGGATTTCATACTTTTTTGAAATTTCAATAAGGACCTTTCTTCTCTCCACAGGCATGGTGTATCCAGTTGGATTTTGGAATGTTGGTATGACATAAATGAATCTTGGTTTTCTACCCTCTAAAATAAGTTTCTTAATCTTTTCCTCAAGCAATTCAACCTTCATTCCGTTGTGATCAACAGGAATCCCCTCCATTTTTAATCCATTTGCTGAAAAGGCCGATACAGCACCTACATAAGTTGGTTCCTCTGTTATTACTGTATCTCCTGGATTTGCAAGCACTGTTCCCAATTCATACAAACCCTGCTGTGAACCGGAGTTAACAATTATATTTTCCATATTACATTTTATGTTTTCAGTCTTTTCCAGCATTTTTGTAATTTGTTCCCTAACAGGATTTATTCCTAATGTATTCCCATATTGCAGAGCCAGATCTGAATTATTTTTCATTACAAATTCCATGATTTCTGTCAGTTCTTTGATAGGAAATGTTTCCGGGCTTGGCATCCCTCCTCCCAGTGATATTATCCCTGGTGATGATGCCATTTTGTTTAGTTCTCTGATTTCAGAGGGTTTCATTCTATTTACAACATCTGAAAAGTTATATTTCATAAACAGATATTATAAATTCATTTATAGATTTGTCTTACCTAGATATACCTCATCCAGTATTGAGCAATTATATTGAGAAAATTAATGTGAATAGAACATTTGAATCTCCACAAAAATAAGGTTGTAATTGAAATTGAAAGACAAAATTCATCGAATTAAAGAATCGAGATAAAATCAGCTTAAAATTAAGAAAAAGTGTGCTATTACAAAAAATATTATAACAAAGGAGAAAATGTTGACCGATGATTTCAGGAAGGCTGATGTGGAAAGTCAGCTTGGTTGGGGACACGGAATCCGGTAAAAGCTCTTTAATATCAAGAATAGTGTTTGATAGTGAAGCTGGAAGTTTTATTAATAAGGGATTACTAAGAAAAAAAGTTTCATTTGAGGATGATGGAAAAAATTATCACGCTGAGCTTATATTTCAGGAAATAGATGGTTTTCCAGATAACGAGAAGTTACTTGCGGGGTCTTCGGCTATTATTATTGTTGTTGATGTCACAAAGAAACTAAACGAGGGAGAAGTAACAAAGTTCATTAAAAACTCTCAGAAAAAGGGTCTTCTCATTCTTGCGGCAAATAAGGTTGATAGAAAGTATGAGGCAGTAACGTGGAAAGAAGATCTCGAACCAATGGCAAAAAAGTTTGGACTCAACTTATATATGGTATCCGCAAAGCAACCAGAGACAGTAAATAATATGGTAAACGGTATATCAAGGCTCCTAATTGGAAGAATAAATGGAAAACGATAAAGAGGATAGTTATGCTATATGCAATTCAATTCTGTTTACAATAGAAAATGGAAAAAGTGCCCAGTATATCCACAGTAAGTACAATATGGGAGTAATATCTGGAAGAAATATTATTTTAAAACCATTTGAAATGTTATTCCTATATTACAGAAATAGACTGAAACCAGTAAATCCATTTTATAACGATTCATTGACGCTCATAAACACATTATTTGAGGAAAACGATCTGTATATGTGGAGAGTATATCTTGACCTGAAGAATGAAGGATCCAAGATTTCCATAGAAAATGAATGTCTGATTATATCCAAGAAAAACGAAAAATTGAGCGTAAAAAGGATTATTTACCCAATACGGGAAAAAAGCAGGATCGATGGTAGCTGGTTGATTTCCATATCTGGACAGAATATTGCCTCTGTTGATGACGATGGAGATATCACTTATTACACCACAGACACTGTAAATCTTGAAGGAAATAACACACCTGAACTTCCATCAGTAACTCCAGTAAAGATTGGAGGCAGAGGTATACACACTAAAGATATGAAACCAGATTGGATGGGGGATCATCTTGAGGATCTGGTGATATTATCAGAGGGTGAGATGAACTACGTAAACGGAATAGAGAACAGCGATCCGGTATCAAGAGTTTATAGGAAACTTATCTCAAGTGGATTAATTGTAAAAACAGGATTCAAGTACGGCTGCAACTTCAGAGCCTACAAAGGTTCCATGGATGATCATTCAGATTTTCTGATTCACGTACTCGAAGGAGAAAATGAATGGTATGAAATCAGCAGGGCTGTAAGGCTGGCAGCCTCAGTCAGGAAAGAAATGATCTTTGCAATGATTCAAGACGAAAAGTGTCACTTCATAAGAATAAGAAGAATAAAAAATATACAGGAAATGAATTTAAGAGATTAAATCTGTGATTCGAAGTCATCGATTGTAAATTTAAATTCTTCGTATGATTTGATATCTCCTCTGTTTTTCAGAATTTCTCTGGAAAGTAGCCAGTATACAAGGGCTAATGATCTTCTACCTTTGTTATTACTTGGTATGACCAGATCTACAAAATCTGTTTTATTATTTGCGTCACACAGAGCAATTATTGGAACTCCAACATCCTTTGCCTCCTTCATAACCTGAGTATCTGCAAGAGGATCTGTAACTACTATCGCCTTTGTTTCTGTATATGTTGGAAGCTGGTAATTTGTTAATGTTCCTGGTATAAACCTTCCAACTATGGCCTTTGATCCTATAACCTCTGAAAACTTGGTAACAGGTCTAAACGCATACTGTCTCTGAGCCACAACAAGAATCTGAGTGGGATCAATCCTGGAAAGCATTTTTCCAGCAATTTTAAGCATTTTATCTGTAATCTTCAGATCAAGGAGGTACAGTCCATCATTTCTAATCTTGAATATGTACTTCACCATATCCTGTGTTTTAACCTGGGTACCAATATGTACGCCTGATTTCTGATATTCCTCCTCTGATATTAGCAACTCTTCTTCCATTCCAATCATCTCTTTAGGTGTCAAGATTTGGGTTTATCTCTTTAACCTATATATGGGTTTACGTATAATTACTGAAGATTATTAGATTTTTAACATGGTCTGTCCAGTTAATCGCTTTTGTAAATAGTCTTTTTTTATAGGTAATCCTTATTATAATGCTTTAAAAAGTCTTTAAAAAATAATTATTCCCATTCAATGGTTGCTGGAGGTTTATCGGTGATATCAAGCACAACTCTATTTACTGATGGTACTTCATTTGTGATTTTGGTGGATAATTCCTCAAGAAAATCCCATTCAAACTTGTGAAATGTTCCAGTCATTGCATCTGTTGAATCAATTGCCCTGATCGCTACAGTATTACCATAGGACCTTTTGTCTCCATGCACCCCTGTCGTCCTTACTGGCAAGATGACTGCAAAATACTGCCATGGTCTGTTTTCAGGTTTCATTGAGCTTTCAATTTCCTCCTCTACTATTCTGGTTACCTTTTTCAATATCTCAACCTTTTCCCCTGTTATTTCACCGATTACCCTGACTGCCAGTCCTGGTCCGGGAAAGGGCTGTAGACTGTTATTAAGACCAAGTTCCTCGCTGAGTTCTCGTACATCATCCTTATAAAGATCTCTCAGCGGCTCTATAAGTTTCAAATTCATTTTTTCTGGCAGTCCACCAACATTGTGATGACTTTTAATGGTATCTCTGTTTTTACCACCACTTTCTATCCAATCAGGGGCAATGGTGCCCTGCAAAAGAAATTCAGCTTCTGAAAATTTAGCCTCTCTTTCGAATAGTTCTATAAAGGTCTGGCCAATTACTTTTCTCTTTGTCTCCGGATCTACTATACCTTTTAATTTCTCAAAGAAGAGTTTAGATTCGTCCAAAATCTTATAATTGATCCCAAATTTTTTAAAAAATAGCTCTACCCTCTCCCTCTCTCCTTCCCGGATTAGACCAGTATCGACAAAAATAGATAAAATTTGATCGCCTACGGCCAGTTTCGAGGCCACAGCGAGAACAGAACTATCAGTTCCCCCTGAGCAGGCAAGTATACCTTTACCCTTCAGTTCTTTTCTAATTTTTTCAACAATCTCGTTTAATAATTTTGAGGTCATGAAATCAGGTTTTCATGATTGCAGCTAGGAATATAAGTAATCCTATAACTACACCTATTATGGCTGCAACTAAATAAAATACTGCACCCAGAATTATATCATCAACTAGACTCACGTGGAATGTAAAGTCTGATAGATAATAAGTTAAGAAACCTATAACAACGGCTCCTGCTATCATTCCTCCTCCAGCTGCTCTCGCCTTTCCCTTTCCAAAATAGGCAGTTAGTATTCCAAAAATTAAAAGTGCCAATGCTATAATCCCTATTATCGTAAGGAAAAAAATGTCAAGATTCCAACTGGGATACCATGGTAAAGTTTTTGCCACTGCAGACATTTATATCACAACTTTAGTCCCGTAAGGGTTTTTGTATCTATAACCCCTTCTATTTTCCTTATCTGCTCCACAACAATCTTTCCTAATTCACTGTAATCGAGTGCGTCAATTTTGACTATCAGATCATATTCCCCAAAAAGTGGATGGACTTCTACAACATAATTAATCTTTGATATTTTGTTGTAAACCTCATGCTCTTTTCCGGGTACCGTACTCACAAGTACAAATGCTACCGACATAGATTCACTATTACCCTAATTTTTCTTAACTTATAAAATTTTTTAGTTTTAAAAGCTATTTATATTAAGGTTTGTCAAAATTTGATAGTAAATTGATTATATTCGTTAATTCTAATGCCTTAACTTTTAAACTTGAGATAAAAAATTTATCTTACCTAAATATTACAGAAGAGTGTCATTTAAAAGCAAATATATTTCTGAAATTGTTAAAAATGTTAAGGAAAGAAATTTTCCAGAAGACTATATACACGAACCAGCTGATTCCATTGAGGTAAAGATAATAACTGGCACAGAGCTCTTCATGTACAGGAAGGATGAATTAACCAACCTAGTCATTGATGGACAGAGTTTACCATTTGATGATCCCTACATAGCTAAATACTATTATTTTTGTTCACTTCAAAGAAAGGAAAGTGTTATGGTTCCAGATAAGGAAACTGTGAGGAAGGTCATAAAGAGATTTGAAAGAGATTTAGATGAAGACCGAAACCTAGCATATTCTATTATGAATAATCTCTCTGAAGAAGAGAAAAAAAGCATAATGATAGAACTTGGTAACATATCCACTTTTTTCTTTATACTTTTCTATGACATAATAATGGATTGAATTGCCAGTTACAATTCATCCAATTCATTTTCACCTATTTTCTTTTGTTCTCCGTTTATGAGGTTTTTGATGGTTAATGATCTTTCAGCCAATTCCTTTTCCCCTATAATAATTGCATGAGTAAAATTCATTGATGAAGCATGCTTAAGTGAGTTTGAAATATTCCTTTCTGAATTTTCCATTACTGCGGTCTTACCATTCCTCCTCAATTTGTAAAGTAGGTTTGCTGCTTTATTTTTTCCCTCTCTTCCCATACCGACCAGGAAATATGAAGAATGCCCATTATCAACCTTCCATAAATTCTTCTCTTTTAGCAGGTTTTCAAGTACAGCATCTCCCATTCCAAATCCTACTGCAGGAATTTCTTGCCCCTCAAATAGCTGAGATAAGTTATCGTACCTTCCACCACCGAAAATTGATCTGAATTTTCCATCAACATCAAACCCTTCAAATACAATTCCGGTGTAATACGACAACCCCCTAACTGTGGAAGGATCATATACTATATCTTCATAACCGTTTTTAAATAGGAACTCCACTGTTGAGATCATCCTGAGGAAGTCCTCATCTTCTAACAGGTCGAGCCCGAGGTCTTTTATTGAGTTTTGAATTTCTGACACAGGATAGGATTTTGAAAGAAAATTGAGCAATCTATTGAGATTATCATCTACTACTCCATCATCTCGAAGTTTATTTCCAATTGTTTCTATTGATTCTTTTCTAAAATGATCAATGGTGGATATTGAGGATTGAATGTTTACACACCCAAGTTTTGAAAGTATTTTTTCCATAAGTTTTCGGTGATTAACTCTCACAACGTACATACCTTTCAAGCCCATTCTATTCAGTGTCTCACATGCAAGTGCAATGAGTTCTGCGTCTATTTCTATTCCCGTCTCCCCAAAGTAATCTGCGTTAAACTGATAATGTTCCCTGTTTCTTCCCGACTGTGGCTCTTCATATCTCCACAATTTTGGTATATTGTACCATTTGATAGGTTTTACAAGATCCTTTCTAGAAACAAGCATTCTCATTGTGGAAGGTGTTGCCTCTGGTATTAATGTGATTTCCCTGTTAGATTTGTCTTTAAAGTTATATGTTTGTCCCACCAGTTCGTCTCCAGACTTTATCCTGTAAATTTCAAGCATCTCCAATGAGGGATAGTCAATGGGCAGAAAGCCGAAACTTTTGGCAGCATTCCGCATGATTGAGAATATCTCCTCTCTTTTCTGCATATCTTCTGGGTAATAATCTTTGAATCCTCTCAGTCTCTCGATCTTTGACATTCCTATCAGATAACAAAAGATGGTTTATAATAATTAGACATAAATACTGCTTTTAAATGTTTAGTTTGATGCGATTTGATCAGTTTAGAGGATGAAATCAAAAAAAATGGGTTAAAGGTTACACCACAGAGATCTAAAATATTACAGTATATCAGAGAGAATCCTGGCAAGCATTTCAGCGCTGAAGACATTCATAAATATGTTACAGTTGAAAATCCAAATATACCGCCAGCAACCGTGTATAATATATTAAAAATGTTCGTGGAAAAGGGTTTAATAAATAGTTTTGAGACTAACGGGAAAGCGATTTATGAGGGGAAGGTTGATCCACATATCAACTTTATTTGTGAAAGATGCAAAAACATCTACGATTATGAAGTTGAAAGTGATTTCAGCGAGATTGAAAAGAATGTAGATGGAAAGATAATTTCAACAAGTGTTACCGTAAGAGGAATCTGCAGAAATTGCCTTAAGGAGTTAGAAACAGCTGAAAGTACCTTAGTGCATTGATATTTTCTACCGGATCGTGAACTCTAAGAATCTCTACTCCCTTTCCTGCCAGATAGATTGAAACTGCGATTGTTTCTGGCAGTCTATCCTCTGCTTTGTTTTTTGAATAGATACTGAGGAACGATTTTCTGGAATGACCAAAAAGACGCCTGAATCCAAAGTTAAAAGATTCTGGATTCTTTATGATTTCCAGATTTTGTTCGCCAGTTTTGGAAAACCCAATACCTGGGTCTATGATTATTCTTTCCGGTTCTAAACCCATTTCGCTAAGTTGTCTCAGTTTTTCGAAATAAAACTTTGCCATTTCTCCCCTTAAATCAGTATAGGTTGCCATTTTGTTCATGTTGGTTGGATTTCCCCTGATGTGCATCAAAACATAAGATTTTTTTTCCTTTAAAGCCAGTTCTGGAAGCTTTATGTCTTTCATTCCAGAGATATCGTTTATAACATCTATTCTGTCTATAAAAGTGCTGACTGTTTCATAGTGCCGTGAATCAAGTGAAATTTTTTGATTGCTGGTATCTTTTAGCATTTCAAAGGCACTTTTCAGTCTTTCAATTTCCTCATTACTGTGGACCTCCAATGACCCTGGCCTTGTACTTTCTGCCCCAATATCCAGAAACTGACATCCGGAACCTCTGGCTCGCTCAATCTGGCTGTTATTTATTACCCTTGAGCCAGTAAAAAAAGAATCGGGAGTGAAGTTAAGGATGGCCATAATATCCGGAACAGAGACTGTTTGAGTTCTGAACATCCCTTCAGACATGAAGTGACTTAAATTTACAAGTCCATTTCGTTTAAGGATTTCTTCCGTCATAGATTTGCTCATGCACTTTTGAAACCGGAAATATATATCTTCTTCGATTTTTACTTTGGTGAAATTTAGTCCCTCAGGAATTTTCCTGGAATAACATGTAAAACATGGATTACTCTCATTATCTTTGTTTTTCTCATTCTTATAGAAAAAAACAATATCCTGATCCTCCATTATGATAAGTATACAATCCTGGCTTTAAATCTTAAGATGATACTAGTATTTTATTCAATTCAGACATTCTTTGTTCGTTTCAAAATTTTTCTACCAGAAATTGCATCGTAATTAGAGGCAAAGTAGGCTGAATTACATACTGCTAAATTTGTACCTTCTGCTCTTATAATCATATGTGATGATTAAATGATTCGTACCATAGAAGTGAATGAATTAATTCCAGTTATCTTCTAACAGAGAATCTTGAATTGCAAACATAATCCTGAACGTTAGGATTTGAATATTACCTTTATGGCAATTCCAACTTCACAATAACAAAAAACGGGAATGACTCAAAGAAAGTTCCACATAATAAATGATGAAATTATCTTTGAAAAATTAATTCAAGTTTGTAACAATAAGGTTATTAGTAGATTTAGTATATCTTATATCTACATTCAATGGAGCGATTACATGGTTGATAATATTATTAATAATAAGGAAAAGAAGAAGCGAAATTTTACCAATATTAGTGAACTTTCCAATGCCATTAGCAAAGGATTGAGTCTTCAGAACAGGAGGATGAGTTTTGAGGAATCTTTTTCTGCGGCGGAGCATTTGATTAATTTTTTTGGGTATAGTGATAGAGTTATTGACAACATGCTGGAACCAGAAGACAGGGATGCGTTTTATACAATGGAAGATATTGGAGTTCTTCAGACAGAGAGGGAGGAAACCACACTGTTTGATGGCAGGGAATGGAGAATTCATTACTGGATCCTAAATGTAAGTAAAATAATTGAACTCGCAAACATGAAATTGGATTTGAATGATGTTGGAAATTCAGAACAATTTTCTGTTTACGAGGAAATACCGGACGAATACTGGACTGTAAATTGATAGTGGTTTTTAATGCATATAGCAGTTTTAGATGAGTCTAAATGCCATTCTAAAAAATGCAATCACGAATGCCAATCTTATTGTCCTCCTGTCAGGTCCGGGATAGGAACAATTACATTCCCGGAGGAGACCGTTTATCCACTCATAACTGAAGATCTATGTATTGGCTGTGGTATCTGTGTTAATAGATGTCCCTTTGGAGCAATAAAAATAATTACGGTTCCGGATGAGCTGAATAAGGATATTGTGCATCAATATGGAGAGAATTCGTTTAGAATTTATTCTATTCCAGTTCCATCGAAGGGGATAACCGCAATCCTTGGACCAAATGGAATGGGAAAGACCACCACCATGAATATACTGAGCGGAGTGCTTATTCCAAATTTTGGTGACTATGATAATGGTGGGTCAAAAGAAAAAGTGTTGAAGAAATACTCAAACAGCATTCTTGGTGATTATTTCCAGAATGTATACGATAAAACAAAAAAGGTTGTTCTAAAAAGCCAATTTGTTGATCAGATTCCAAAGGTTGTTAAGGGAACTATCGGAAGCATTCTCAAGAATGCCGATGAGTTTGGAATGGCAGATGATATAATAGCGGAGCTTTCCCTTGAAAATTCTCTGAATAAGGACGTAAAAAGTGCTTCTGGAGGGGAATTACAAAAACTTGCAGTTGGAATGGCACTCATAAAGGATGGTGACATACTGCTTGTCGATGAAGTTTCTTCATATCTTGACATTTCAGAAAGGATACGTGTTGCTTCAATACTGACCAAACTTGCAGAAAGGGGGAAAACTATTTTTGTTGTTGAGCACGATCTCGCTATTCTTGACTGGATAAGTGATCAGATTCATCTTGTATATGGTTCTCCTGGTGCATATGGAGTTATTGTACAGCAGAAGTCTCCAAACAAGGCAATTAACCAGTTTCTTGATGGTTACATGAAGGAGGAAAACATCAGAATAAGAAAGGAAAAAATTGTATTCGAAACTAGAGCATCAACCAGAAAGATCATTTCACCGGAACTAGTTCACTGGAGTGAGATCGATGCTGATCTTGGAGATTTCAAACTGAAAGTAATGCCTGGGAAGATGGAGATAGGAACTGTTACTGGAATTTTAGGAAGGAATGCTCTGGGTAAATCAACCTTTGTAAAGATACTGGCAGGTGTGATGACTCCTAATTCAGGGTCCTACGAGCCAAAGCTGAAGGTCGCATATAAGCCACAGTATATTTCAACGGATTTTGAAGGAAAATGCGAAGACCTTCTGTTCAAAACGTTAAAGGAGAGAATGAGTGATAATTTTGTTAAAAATGAGTTATTCAGACCTCTTGGTATAGATCCTCTAATGGAGAGTGAGGTGAGTAGCCTATCTGGAGGGGAGCTGCAAAAACTTTCAATCGCAATGACTCTTGCACAGGATGCTGATCTATATCTACTGGATGAACCATCTGCAAATCTTGATAGCTCAAC
>JAKBQK010000026.1 GCA_021835265.1 Thermoplasmata archaeon | reverse complement strand
CTTGGAATGGATACTTTTCGTTTGCCATAATTGGACAGAATTCACTTGCCATTTACACAAAGGTAAAAGTGTAGTACAAATAAACGTCAAACTCAGAACAAAATTAAATTATCTAGTATTGCTATTTAAAATAGGCAGAACTTTTGCTATTTTTCATTATATATTTTTGATAATTCATTTATTACGGATTTTGTTGATACGGTTTTTTCTGCAAAAAATCTCGTTTTAAGGCTAATCTCTTCAATTTTATCATAATTCTTAACGAGTTCATTTATACCAATGTTCAGACTCGATTCAGACTTTGGGTTTACGATAACCCCCCAATCTTCAATTTTGATCCCGTTTCCCATATTCGGTTCTCCTGATAGAGTTGGAGTACCACTCATAATTGCTTCTTGTAAAGATATTTTACATAAACTTGGTCCTTCATCTAGAGCGACATAATAATCAATTTCATTGTAGAATGAATTAATTAATGAATGTTCTCTAAATCCTAGAAATTCAACTTTTTCTTCAATACCAAGTGTTTTGGATAAATTTTTCAAGTTAACCATCTCAGGGCCATTTCCCAATATCTTTAAAATTATTTCATCACTTCTTTTACTAATGGCAATAATTATTTTATCCACGTTTTTTCTTTTTATTAAATTAGACGCTATGCCTAAAATTAAAGCTCGCTTTAGAGGTTTCTTTATTTTGAATTCAAAATCATTTTCATCAACCCCCCCTCCTGGCATGACGACAGATTTTTTCTCCCTTATAAAATTATATTTTCTTTCATATAAGTTTTTAGTAATAGTTGAATCATAAATTATAGTCGTGGAATTTTTTAGTGTTAGCTCGTGAAGTTTGGAAAAAACCATCCTTGAAACAAAACCATACTTGTAGAATTTACTCGAATTATTCACTTGCATAAATGTGTCGATATCATCATACGTTGGGTATAAAATAGGCCCTACAATATATTTAGATTCCTTATTTTTTAAAGGCCACAAAAAATAAGGGTTAAAACCCATCTCATATCCAAAACTACCATAATGGTGAATCACTTTGGATTTTTTTCCATAAAGTATACCTATTTTTAATATTTGCATGTAAAACTTTAAGTCATTTTTCAATGTTCTATTATGATCTATATTTAAGTTTATTAATTTCTTATCTTTGAATAAGGAAACAACATTTTCATCAATCCAGCCAACACATCCACATGTATTAAATAAAGAGGAAATGTTGTGGAATGTAACAAAAGCCCAATAAATCTCAGAAGCTATATTTTTTGGCATATCTCTGTGAAGTGGTAAATAAATGATATCAAACCCATTCTTCATACCTTTTCACCCTTAAGTATATTAATAATGATATTGATGTTATTGAGAAGACAAGTGATACAAGGTATCCAACATCCAGTGATGATTGCATTGTGAAGGTAATTATTATTGTACCATTGGGGTTACTGATTAAAAATCCAGTGCCTCCTCCTTTGTACAGTGAAAATCCTTTATACGTTTTTCCATGATAATTCAGTATCCACGCGTTAGAATATGGTTGAGGTAAAACCACCAAGATTTTACCGTGTGCAATTATGTTTGCTGAATATCTCACTGGGCTATTCTCAACAATACTTGTCAATTTAATGATGTTGGCTTGTCTTTCAGTGATTTTGATCTTGTAATTTGTGTTTTGGTTGGATTTGATAGAGAAAAATGTTGAATTGTTCAAGAAAACATTAAAGTTGTGATAACCAACTGAGTAGTTTATTTGATTTAATGACATCTCTCCATTGAGCACACTCAGATTGATATTGTAGTTACCTTTTGTAGGTGTACAAATTTGCAACTTTTCGGTCTGTCCCTTCATCATTTCTATTGAAGTAGATGGATAAACTGGGTAATATTTTGACGTGAGTGAAGTGCTATTTGAAATAATTTTTGGAATTGGAACCAAGTTAAATTGACTAAAAAAATCACTAATGTTAAGGGAGTGGAAAGCAAGAATTATAGGTTTTCCTACGGAAGCACTGTAACAATAAAATAAAGCTCCATTGTTTTCAGTTAAGTTTGGAGCCTTATTAATGCACCATTCCTCTGTAAGCAGTTCATTGTGGGAGGAATTTAAAGATACTGATTCAGGTATGTTTATGTTTGGGTTGTATCGAAAATGTTCAAAATATAGACTATTTAAATTACTTATAGATCCTCCATAATAAAATGGGGATATCAATTCGAATGATCCTCCGTAATAATGAAAGAAGAAAGAGTTATTGTTTTTTTCTGTCGGAAAGCACATGTTAAAGGTGCCAGAATAGTTTCCAATTTCTGTTTGAAGAGTGGGTCCACTCGAATTATATAGAGAAATTGGTTTGTCTAGAGTTTTTAACAATGTAGTGGAATTGTATTCAGCACCTCCAACTGAAAATGGTGGCCCAAATGTTCCATGGAAGTATTTTCTAATAAAATTTGGAATATTGTATGAAACTGTCAAATTAAGACTTTTTCCCATTTTTGAGATTCCAGTAATATTGAAATATGAGGTGTTAAAGTTAAAATTGCTTTGAGTTAAATTTTTTACTTCTTTTATCAGAATTGAATTATTTCCCACATTACTAAAAGAAGATAAATTATTAATAGTTGAGAACGGTTTCAAAATGTTAGATTCTGTTGCATCAATAAAAGGATTGGAACTAGTTACATACAATGTTCCTGCTCCATTGTAAGATGTCATATTGAAGATTGAAGGGTTTGGATCACCATATACTAATCCCCCAGCATATAGGATACTTGGGTTGGCGAGATTTTTGAAAATGTAAATTCCCCCATAATGGAACACATTACTTAAATCTGTTTGATTTAGAAGAAGAGATAGTATTTGAGTATGATTAAGGTTAACGTTGTAGTTAAAAGCGAAACTAGCATTTTCATTATATACAAGATAACAAGTGTTTGTAAGATCAAGAATCTTTCCTAATTGATCTCCTCTTTGCGAAAATAGATAAGGATAAATGTAACCTGGTGACGCAGAATTCTTAACTAGATTTGCACCAAAGTTTGTAAGCACTGAGTAATTTTTCCAAGGATAAGTTCCACCGGTAGGGATCCACATTACATTTCCTTTCGAAGATAAGTTGTTTAAAAAATCGACAGCCTTAGTTATATTGTTTGGTAAGTAGGTTGGTTCAAATCTTTCATTTGTGAGTGTTAGGGTTTTCTCAGTTTCATTAACAGTAGCCAAAAAACTAGCACATAAAAGGATAGCTAGGCAAATTGTAAAAATTTTATTGACATTAATAAAGTCTAGCAAGTTTTTCTTTTGTTCTTTTTTATATTCATTAATAGCTTCTAAAATAAAAAAGGAACTTATTAAAAAAATATAAGCATAGCAAAGTGCGGAAATCATTAAAAATGGAGTAACATCTCGTGTAATACCTAGCAATCCAGGTGGAGATAATGTTATAGCAAGTGTATAAAAACTTCCAAAGGGAGAATTATATCCTTTAGATAGAACGAGAGAGATGATTAATAAAATGCCTATCGTAAGCATAAATTTTTTAAGTAATTTTGAATTAAAATTATTCATATTTTTGAAAATCATTGAATTACTGTGTCGTGAATACTCAATAATGTATTTCCTATTAGAATATTTATCTTTTTTTATTTTAATTTTAATATGACCTGCTATAAACCAAGACACAAAAAATATTACTACCAGTGGAATAGAAATATTTAAAATTGTAAAATTTTTCGGGTTTTGCCCGAAAAATGAATAAGCCGGTTGGCCAAACATAAAAACATCATATAAATTTAAAAAACTGGAGGTGTGAGCTGTACTAATTGAGGAAGAAATTGAACCATAAGCCGTATATTGCCCTCCGACTCCATTGAGAAATCCTCCAAGAGTTTCAAAAAGAAAATAGGCATTTGCTAAAATTGTAAAGAGAAGTAGATATAATGTGTCTTTTGTCAGCAGTAATAAACTACGCACTTTTCTAGTGTCAATGATTGTTAATATCATAATTATGATAATGAACAGTCCAACCGTTATGATCCACATTGGAACTGAATCTCCTACTGTTGAGATCAGGGCGAATTTCAAAATATCCGTCTTTTTGTGGCTATCAAATATTTTTACCAAAAAATATACAAGGATTGGTGTTATCATATAAGACATTCCCCAAGTGTATAGTGGAGTTATCAAATTTGGATTTTGCCAATTTATTAAATAAAATATTGCACCAATCGTTGCAGAAATTCTAATGATGAAAACTCTCTTAATTTTGAAATATTTCATTAAATTAATAGTGGAGAAGTAGAAGAATGGACCACTAAGATAGGGAATAAGAAAAGTAAGTAAATGGTTAGCATAATAGGTTCCAAAAATTTCAATTAATGAGGTAGAAATCAAGGAGAAAACAACAGTTACTGAAGAAGTTGGTGACCCGGAGAACCATGAATATATCATCAAATCTATTGAGTTTTTCTGGTAATAAAATATAGTAGCTTGCTCATCTCCAAAAAAGATATAACCAGAACCAAAAATTAATCTCCCCAATAAGATCAATACAAGAATCGCAGGGAGGATGATACCTAAAAGTATGTCTATAAGTAGAATCAGAATTTTTTCATTTTTCAATGATGTAGACTTATTCATTTTTTCCCCTCATAGCCATCCCTGCGTATTCAGTTAGTTTTCTGGCAACGACTTTTGGATCCATGAGTTCCACAATTTTATTTCTTACTGATGTTTTTTTTTCTTTATTTAAAGAAATCCACTCTCTAACTTTAATTTTAATTTCTTCTGGGTTGTTAATGTTTGCGATCATTTCTGAAAATCCTGTAATTTCCTGAAAAGGTTGTAAGAAAGTAATTACTGGTGTCCCAGTTAAAATGCTTTCAATAGGCATCATTTCAAAATTTCCATTATATATTGGTGATATGAATAAAATGTGAATACCGTATTCAGAAATTAATTGTTCTCGTGTTAGTGACCCCAAATAATTCATTGTTATGCTGTATTTTGTAGAAAATATTTCACCTGTCTCTTTTAAGCCAAAATAATCAAAAGAGGAAACCCCAGTAATTTCTTCTATTATTCTTATCGTAGAATAAGTAGATTTCAAATCCGTTTCATTCGAATTGCCCATAAACACTAACGCTCTATTTATTCTTTGTCTATTATTATTCTGATAAATTTGGTGATCTATTGGAATTTGAAGAACCCCCTTAACACTTATCGAATAAACTCTTTCTGTTAGTAGGGCTGACCAAATGGATTGAGTTACAACAAAACTTTCTGATAGTAATTTTATGTATTTATTGAGAAAAAAACTTACTATAATAGGAGGAATAATGCTCTTTAGTTTTAGACTAAACTTACCCATTACTCCAGAACTTAAATTTGGATCTATATCTCTGTATTTCTTAAATAAAAAATTATGTCCTTTGAAGTATTGGATCCATATCAATAGATTTACACTTGTCTCTCTTTTAATATCATAGAGGGCGTCAATAACTTCATAATCATCTATAGTTATAAATATTTCATCTACAGAACTATTTCTTATCAAGGATTTTAATTCTTTTAGTTTTAACTGAGGTAAAGATAAATATGGGTTTTTAGCACTTTTTTCATTAATGAGAATTTCGTGGGCATCATAATCCATCCCGATTTGTTTCATCCCCTTAAATAAATCTGAGAATATGGAATAAGTTACTGAATGTTCATTTTTTTGTGATGGAATGAGAAAATGTACTTTCACCCTCTGAAATTATGGAAACGTTATTAACTCTTCGTAGTTCACTTTCATGATTATGATTAATTAATTTAAACATTTGTAATAACTAATAATATTCATATATCTGGTTCTAGTCAAACAAAGTATCATTTTCTATACATGCAATGATCCTTTTTGTTTCATTATTAAAGAGTTAAAGTTTATTCATCCTTGTTATTTCTTCTTTGAGTTGTTTTCTGCATCTTGCAAATACTCATCTCCAATGTTAATGGTACCTAGGTCATCATCTCTGTACATATAGTTCAAACTTCGTGATTTGCTCAAATTTCATTTATCTAAATCTTGGTCCTTCCGTGAAACAGGTGAGTATAATATGAAACGGCTTTGAATTGAATTTGCCATTTACCTTCTTCACAATCTATATCCTATACGCATGAGATTGGAACCTTCACTCGATTAGTTTTCATGCTTAAAAAATAACAGTCAACTTTTCATTTCAACCAAAAGAACACTTTCTACACCTTTAAGTCCTTCTATATATTGATTTGCGTGTTGGACCATGCATTATATATTATCTTTATCAAAACTCGATCCCCATCATTTTAACTGATCTCTCTCAAGAATAGAGATTTACTTCTTTAGTTATCGCCTCTAGTCAATCTCTATTCTCGTATTCAAAGACTTGCACATATTTCCAACACACTCCGTACAACCTATCTATCAATTTCTTCTTGTCATAAGTTTCAATTATTTTCTTGTTTCTTCTTCGCTTTTCTTAAAATATGGTTATGTGCTATTCATACATAATATAATTTAAATTTTCTCATCAACTTATATTTTGCGGTAAAGATTGATTATAAAAAATACTAATATAAAACATTAAATATGTGTCCAATATAAATGCGATAACTTTTTATGTTGGAAAGAATGTAAAAATGTGAAAGCTATAATAACTGGAATTTCGGGGCAAGATGGATATTTTCTTACTAATTTACTTTATAAAAAGGGCTATGAAATCATTGGGATAATAAGAAGAAATAGTTCAATGTCGATTGGGACAATTGAAAAACTCCCTAGGGAAACTAAAAATCGACTTAATATAGAATATGGAGATCTTACTGATGCGAGTTTCTTTGCCAGATTACTTGAGAAGGAAAAACCTGATGAGTTGTACCACCTTGCAGCACAGAGTTTCGTGGGTTATAGTTTTCAGAATCCAGCATCAACATATGATGTAAATATTTCAGGAACTCTTAATGTTGCAAACGCGATAAAAGATTATTCTCCGAAGACAAAATTATACTTTGCTGCTACATCAGAAATGTACGGGCAGCCTGAAATTACCCCACAGAATGAAGAAACTCCCTTTAAACCACGGAGCCCATATGCAGTATCAAAGCTTGCAGGTTTTTGGACAATGAAGACCTATAGGGAAGCATATGGGTTAAGCATATCAAACGGAATACTTTTCAATCATGAAAGTGAAGTAAGAGGACCTGAATTTGTATCAAGAAAAATTAGTAAAGCTGTTGCGAAGATAAAAACAGGAAAACTGGATATATTAGAACTAGGTAACTTGAATGCAAGGAAGGATTGGGGTTATGCTGAAGATTATGTTTACGGTATGTGGTTGATGCTAAATAAAGATGAAGGGAATGATTTTGTTCTCGGAACAGGAGAGCTACACACAGTCAGAGAGTTCGTTGAATTGGCATTTAATGAAGTGGGCATCAACATTCACTGGGAAGGTGAAGGACCAAACGAAACTGGCGTTTCGGATGAAGGAAAAATTATAGTGAAGGTGAATAAAAAATTTTTCAGGCCTCTGGAATCTGACAACTATTTGGCTGATTATTCTAAAGCTAAAAAATTACTTAATTGGAAACCCTCTACTTCGTTTAAACAGTTAATAAAATTAATGATTTCCAGTGATTTGGAATTGGAGACAGCAGAGAAAGACAGTACCAAATGACTCAGGATGTGGATGAAGATATGTAATGAATCTCTCAATTCTTTGATCATCCACTCTAGGGAATTGCATATTTGGATGAGGACTCCGAAGTTGATTGCGTTTATCATCCGTTGATTTTTTTAAAGAAGAATTCCACTTTAAAGGTTGTTACATTTGATTCTAATTTTTGTGATCTAATTCCTATTTCATAATATTCGCACTTTTCTAGTGCTAAAGATGACTCGTAGCACAATCAACTTATCATCTCAATTAAAAAGATATGGTATATAAACATGTTTTATGACAACAAGATAAAGATCCGTCCTCTTTCATACAACACTCTTAGAGTTTAACTGTTTAAGTGTGTAGATAGATTTATCCGTTTCTCATATCCTTTGCCAAAATTCTACCTTTTTGAATAATTGTGTCCTTATCTTCGAATAAAACATTAGTGAGATCTTCCAATTCCACAATCAATCATGTACTTGTTCCCTTAATTGAGTTCTCCAAAATAATTTAATAATTTGAACCTCCTTTTACAAGTTCGTCAATTAACACGAAAGCTGATATATTGTTATCATTCAATATATGGTTATGAATCATACCAAGTGGTTTCATAATGAAAAAAAGCCTCAAATCTATAATTTTAATAACTATATTAATCCATACAAACATATAAATTTAATTCCATCAGTAAAGTTACCAAAGAAAGAGTTGTTGTTCTTATAGAAAAACCTAATTGCATTGTTAAAAATAAAACTGTAAGATAGGCACAAAAAATTATCTGATATTTTCATAGTTACTTCATTTTTTAAAAAAAATTGCAAGAATTTATTACTAGCATCCTATAGAGGGATGCAATAAATAACACATGTCAATAAAAATAAATTGATTTGGGTTTGATTAAATCATTATTGCCTGAATTGTTCAGGATCGTGCGTTGAACGTATACACATTCAATAATGCTTATTTTTTCAATATTATGCATTATAATCAATTGAAATGTAAAGAGATAAAGTTATGATTTTTAATTCAATTTTGAATTCTCTCCTGCATTAAAAAGTTATTTATATCCAAAAGTTACGTAGTTAATTTTTATAAATTTCAAGATTTTATCAGAAAATCTTGAATGTGCAAATCGTATTCCAATTAGTGTAATGAACATAATAACTGAAGTTTTAACGGGAGATATTTTACTTCCATCCATGTCTTTCCAGACAATTGGTATTTCTGTTACATTGAAACCCTTTTTTTTGGTATGATATAGGAACGCGGTATCAAAAGATAGGTTACTAATGGTAATGTCTTTAAGAACCTTAGAAATTACTTCTTTTTTGTACACTTTAAGCCCACATTGTGTATCTTTTATACTAATTCCTAGAAAAAGCATTGTAAAATAGTGATATAGTCTTCCGAGAATCACTCTTGCTATAGATTGTCTTATTAGAACTTTAGAATCCCTCATCCACCTAGAACCTACTGCAACTTTTTCTCCTTTTATTACGGTCTCAAAAACTCTTTGTATGCTTTCCCATGGGATTGCACCATCTGCATCAACATAACCAATTATTTCCCCAGAGGCAGCTAGGAATCCCTTTTTAGTGGCCCCTCCTTTTCCAAGCCTCTTGCTAAAGGAAAGAACCCTGAATCTGTCATCTATTTTTTTTGCAATTTCGGCGGTTTTATCAGTTCCATCACAAACGATGATAACTTCCCAGTTAGATGGGATCTTTGTTTTCAAATCTTCAAGAAAAGGTTTTATTCTTTTCTCTTCATTGTATGCGGGTATAATCAATGAACATAAGTATGACTGTCTTTGCGTTTCCCTGTTTTCCTGTTGTAACTGCTGAATCGATGGACTCACTTGCGAGTATGATGCATCCATCTGTATCATTTCAGGGCTAATCGACAACTAAGATCACTGAACCGTTGAGGATGTCAGTTTAAATAATATATTAAATCTTACGTTTATGATTTGATTTAATTGCCCATTATAATTATTACTTTACAATAGAAAA
Organism: Thermoplasmata archaeon; assembly: GCA_021835265.1. The sequence goes on along the minus strand of JAKBQK010000026.1, from coordinate 2,295 downwards.
TAGTAAATAAAATTACAAACTTACCACATTTTTATACCTTAAAATTAATGATATATGTGGGGATGAACTCTTATGCTTAATGGAAAACCGTTTTCCGGTAAAGGTATAATTATTACAGGCGGTGGATCAGGACTGGGCCTCCAGATGGCCAATACACTTGGTTCATATGGCGCACTCATCCATATAATCAGCAGGGATCAGGAAAAACTGGATAAAGCAAGAAATTCGCTTAAGGAAAAGGGTATTGAATGCTTTACTTATTCATCAGATATAAGGGATTATGATAAGATAAAAGAGATTGTAAACAAAATGATGAATGAGCATGAAATTTCAGGTCTCATAAACAATGCCGCAGGCAATTTTATCTCAAGAACTGAAGATCTCTCTATGAACGGGTTTTTAGCCGTTTTAAATATAGTTTTAACAGGCTCAATCAACATTACCCTTGAAGTTGGAAAGAGATGGATAAAGGATGGTAAAAGGGGAAATATTTTGAGTATTCTTGCGACATATGTCGACACAGGATCACCTTATGTAGTTCCGTCTGCAACTGCAAAATCCGGCCTCCAGGCATTTACAAGAAGCATAGCAGCAGAATGGGCCCCCAAGGGAATTAGGGCAAACGGAATAGCTCCGGGCCCCTTCAAGACTGACGGTGCATGGAAGAATCTTATTCCTGGAGATGAAGCTGAAAATTTAATGATCAACAGGAATCCCATGAGGAGACTTGGCAGGAAAGAAGAGATAGGTGAACTCGCAGCATACCTTATGAGCGATGCTGCAGAATACATTAATGGTGAAACCATAAGAATAGACGGTGGAGAATACATCAACAGCGCTGCTCAGTTCAGCATGTTATCCATGCTTCCAGACTCCATGTGGGAAGAAATGAAAGAAAGGAGAAACAAAAAATGATGTCCATATTCATCAACGGATGGGAAACCAACCTGAAATTCTCTGCAGCTCACTTCATACCATACCACAGCAAGTGCAGAAGGCTGCATGGCCATGATTACGCCATTGACATCAAAATAACAGGTGAGATCGTAAATGGAATGGTCATGGATTTTGTTGTAATAAAAAAAGAACTCAGGAAAATACTGGAGTCCATGGATCACAAACTAATTCTTCCATTGCAGGGTAAAGATATCACTTATACTAAAGAATCTAACTCATACAGGATAAAATATGAGAATCATGAAATGGCCATACCGGATGAATTCGTTTTCATATGTGAAGTGGAACATACATCAAGCGAGGAAATAGCCAGATACCTGGCCGGGTTAATCAGGAAAAATGTTGAAATACCTCCTAACGTGAGGAAAATAGAAGTATCCGTATATGAGGGTCCTGGGCAGAAGGCCACATGGGAGGAGGACTTAAGCTGAAGACCCTGGTTCTTCTCTCTGGAGGCCTAGATTCAACCACTGTCCTTTCCCACGCACTCTCTAAGGGATATGAAGTAACCTGTTTAAGTTTTAATTATGGACAGAGGCACAGCATAGAACTTGAATCCTCCAGAAGAATCGCAGAGAAGATGGGAGTAGAAAGAAAAGTATTTTCCCTCGATCTAAGGCAGTTTGGAGGAAGTTCACTCACATCAGATATAGATGTGGAAGAAGGTAAATTTGGCAGGGAGGAAGTTCCAAATACATATGTCCCTGGAAGAAACATAATTTTTCTTTCCATAGCAGGAGCAATTGCCGACATAAAGAAATGCGAGGCAATCATGATAGGAGTGAATGCAGTGGATTATTCCGGCTATCCAGACTGCAGGCCTGAATTCATCTCATCCATGGAAAAATCACTGAGAATCGGCCTTGCGTTTTCTTCCAGACTGAAAATAGAAGCTCCGCTCCAGACCATGAGCAAGGCTGAAATCATAAAATACGGAATCAAACTTGGAACACCCTATGAACTGACGCATTCATGCTATCTGGGAAATGAAGAAGCATGCGGTAAATGTGATTCCTGCCTGCTCAGGCTTAAGGGATTCATGGAAGCAGGTTATGAAGATCCAGTAAAATATTCTGAATATCCTGATTTTTACAAAAAATATATGGAAAATAAAAAAGGGAAAAAATCAGTTCGTTGAAAGGAACTGATCCACTTTTTCTGCGTTTTCTTTAACTGATTTGACAGTCTTGTCCCAGAGTGCTTTCTCATCCGCGTTGAATTCAACCTGGTAAATGTACTCCACACCCTTCTCTCCAATCTTAATGGGAACACCGATGAAGAGTCCTTCAGCAGAATAGTGTTTTGCTCTCTCCTTGTTTATGTATGCTGCACAGGGAA
>JAKBQK010000132.1 GCA_021835265.1 Thermoplasmata archaeon | reverse complement strand
TATGCACCTATACTCATTGTTTTCCCTTCTTTCTGTAAACACCGATCTCTTCGATACCAAGATCCTTGCCAGACCTCTGATTCCCAATGTTTTCACCATTGTCTTTGATATATTGATAAAGGGATTCGTTGGTTATCGGAGTATGAATTGCAATAATCCAATCATCAAAAGTTTCTATGAATTCCTGAGTAAAGTTCCACTCACAACCTTCACAGTCAGACTTCAGAACGAGAACAGGTACGGATGGTGACATTTCATCCCTTATGTTTTTTAGGTTCTTTATCACAGTAGGAAGAGCAGAAGGATCTGCATCAACATCAACATGTTTGTAGTGAATGCTATGGAAGTACTGTTTATCCTTTGAAAAGCCAATTACCACAATTGCTCCTTTACGCAGGAAATACATTGGTGTTGTTCCAAAATCACAACCGATATCTATGACACCTTTATCTTTTACGTCCAGAGAATCATAAAATCTAACACAGTCTCCGTAATATTGAGATTTCTCAAGAGTGAGTATGTGGAGACTCTTCCTGAAATCAGACCAGAATTTCTTCCTGTCATGCAGGAAAAACCATGCAGATAGTTTAAGATTCATTCGCCTTCTTCTCCTCATAACACTTTTCACATATCGGCTTTGCAAGCCTCATCACGTTGTTTTCTGTAATGTTGGGGATGTAAACAGGTTCTCCACCTGATACTCTTGCATCACAACTCCCACAACGAGTAAAGAATCCAGAGTTTGTTTTGATGTATTCAACTGTCACTTTTTCTCCTTCTTTTCATTCAGCGAGGAAATTCGGGACCTCTGTACTTCATTCCAATAGTCGTAGTCTATTCTCTCACTCTTCTTTTTTCCCACGATTAATACCATCTATTTCCCCATCCTCCTCATACTTTGTTAGATCAATCATCCTTAACGAAAGGTCTTAATTTGCCCTCTTCAGTGAGAACAGTGCAGGGACACTTGAAGATGATACGATCTGGATGGTTTTTCAGAATGTCTATGATTTCATTCTCACTGCACACTTCTAATTTTTCTGTTTTCTTATTTTTTCTGAGATAATATTTTTCGTTATCACTGTGGGGATGTTTCAATCGCTCCTTTAGATCGAACAGATACTCATATTCATCTATTTCCAGAATAAATGCAAACGTATCTTTCATAAAATGAAAATATCTGATAAGTATTTAAAATTTAGAGAGTTACTGTGAGAATAAAGGTCACGATGCCAACGAAAATTGCTGTGATAGCGATGTAACTCCATGGAATAGGTTTCTTTCCTGGCGGATGCAGTATATCTCTTTCCTTCATCTGAAGACTCAACTGTTCCATCTCTATGTCTGCAAGGAGAGAATTGTTCTTCAAAATCTCCTTGCTTATCAGGATATCATTGAGCTGTTTTTCATTCCAGTTCTGCAGAGAAAGAAAGACTTCTTTGGCTTTGGAATCATCTACTTCTGCCACTCTCCTGAAATATGCCCAGAGAGGATGCGTTCTGCTGTTGATCAGGATAACGGGATAAACCATCGAACTTGATATAGACATAGGAGCAGGTTGTAGAAGGATATACTTCACGTAATTCCGCATGATGTCTCTACTGTGAATAAGATATATCAAAACCAGGAACGCTATACTTATTCCAAGTGGAATGTAGAAATTCAGAGAGTTACTATTGTTCTGAGGCGTGTAGTATGACGGTTGCTGCAATAAGGAAAACATAGCAATGATCGTAATGAAATAGATCAGACCGAATATAATACTAAAGAGCGTCAGATTGAATTTAGCAATATATTTCGAGCCTTGAGCAGTATCTGCAAATTTGAATTCTGGTGCTTCAGCAATAAGATCCTGATCATATGTTGCCAAATACTTCACTTGGAACGGATCTTTTTTTGGAAAAACTCTGTAGAATCTTATCTTTTCAGGATTGTAATTCTTTATCTTTACGATCTCCGGAACCGGAACTTCTTTTCTCTCTTCTGCCTTAGCTTCATCCTCTTCAGATCTCACGCCAAGGTTTTTCCTTCTCTGCGTGGGATCCTGCATACTTTCCACGTTGACTTCGATTTTCTGGTCTATTTCTTCCTCGATCTTTTCTATTGGAACCTCTGCAACTTCCAGTTCTCCAACATAAGCAAAGGCTCCCGGTCCATCGTAATGAATTTCTATGCGCTGTGGAACACTTATTCCAAAGTAATGCTGCAGCCTTTTGGTTATATCTAACTTTCGTTGAGGTTTGCGATTAAAAATACTCCTTGCCACAATAATAAATACAGATTGAGTATTTAAAAGTTTAACAGTCCTTGGCTTTCAAAGGTAAAGCCCAAAATATTGAAAGATAATAAAGATTTTCTTTTTCTAAAAAATGAATTTGTTATAGAAGTTTTGGGGGTGCATTAATCCTTTCTGCGTTTGGGATTTTTTGCTATGTGCCCTCTAACCATAGTTCCATCCTTTCTGTGATAGGGTGGAACCCAGTGAGTATTAGGTAATCCATTACCCAAATGTGTTGTGTGTTCAACGTTTCTCATCCAATTTTCTTCACTGTATGGCACACCATATTCATCTACACCCCTATTGTAGTTAGTCATTAAATAATAATATATTAGTAGGTAATAAAGTTTTTGTTATATTTTTTATTTGTAGTTTGTATGCAGATAACTTAATTAATATAAGACGAATAAAGGTAGTGAGGTAAAACAAAATGAAAACGAAAGAACAAATAATCGCAGAGATGCAGCACGATCCACACTGGAAAATTCCTGACGCGGATAAGCTGGGTTTCTATGGTGATGAGATAGTCAAGGGTGAAACTGCCAAATTTACACGCGAAGTTGAGAGAAGGCTTAAAATTCAACATTCAAGAGAAGCACGGGAACTTCATAAGAAGTCGAACCAACTGTATTTTGTCACAGATTTTCTTAATGCAGAAAGGAAAAAGTATGAGCAGCACTACGAACAAGACATACATGGTCAGGAGAATTGGAAAAGCTTTGAAAATATGCAGAAGATAGATTTTGTTCTTAAGATGCTCTACGATTTGGAATCTGAGTTGACGAATAAGCACAAGAATGTACAAGCTGAAGTGGAGAAGAAGACTGAAGAAACGGTTGCGGAAATGTTGAATCAGATACGTAAAGTATAATGATAACAAATCTTATTTATACACCAAATAACTGAAATATATTATCCTACTTCACCAAAACCCTCAACTTCTTGCTTGATATCCTCCAAATCGTCCTTCTTATCGAATCCAAAGTTTAAGTAATGCTCCATTGAAATGTTCTGTCGATGCCCTTGAGATAATATGATCTGACTCAATGTTGTTGGTCCTTCGTTTCCCTTACCCCAATAGAGCCACGATTCCCAAGAGTGTCGAAAACTCCTTATATTACATCCGTTAGTTGTATGTTGCTGTCTCACAACGTTGATTACCGGTACTTCTATTTCTGTTTCTACTATTGTAGGTTTTCCTTCCACACGCATTACTTTTGTGACTTGTTTCTTTTCCATTTTAACCACACCATGTTCTTTCACCTTCCTTTTTCGTCGTAATGTAAAAGTCTGTTCGGGTAGTCCTATAGTTTTTCCACTCTCGTGCAATATGACAGTCAGTGCCCGCATCACATCCACAACATCATTGTACGTTTCTGAAGGCATTTGTTGGGCTTCAAAAAAAGGCTTCATTACATCTCTTCCCTTATACGAAAGAAATATGTTCCGTGCCTTTATGGACCGCATCGCCTTCCCTTTGTAATTTGGAATCCTCAATATTCCCCTTCCATCATACTTTGATGGATCTGGATGTACGAGTACTGCTTCTGGAAATCGGCAACCAGTGTACATTAGAAAATTAAACCATGCCCTGGTGTCGTCCGTTGTAATATCGTGTCTTTGAAGGAATTTCCACTTCGTTTCTGTTTCCACTTCTGCGTTGTCCACTAATGCATGAAATTCCTTCGAACGTAAAATGCGAACCACTTGTCCTTCCTTTTCGTCAAATATACCTGGTTTCCAGTTTGTTGTTTCATCCATAAGGACCAATACACTCTTATGTTAAGAGTGTATAAAAGGTTTTTGATAGAATAAATTAATGTATCCAACATTGGTTGTAAACATACTGAAATTGCGATGCAGAAAGCGCAAGTTGTTAATACACTTTTAGTTACGAAAGTGTCCTTTCGTACATAACGCCACTATGGAATTATATAATAATAGAGGCGTTGTTCGAAGTTGCGTGAAAAAATGAAACGCAATGTAATAAAAATCGCAATAAAATCGTTTATTTGCAGTATCAAACAAAGAAATGCAATTTTGCAAAAGATAGTTATAATGGATACAATTTTGATAACCAGAGAGGAAAACTTAAATAGTTCTGCACAGATTTGTGGGAGTGTTGAAGCATATTGTTGTGCCCGAACAGACCTATAACCTTATTCTTGAGCAAGTCAGACCCAGAATTGAGAAAGTAGAACATCACAAGGTTCCAGCCAAGCCGATGAGCGGCATTGTGCAAAGAGCCTGTGAACTCGTAATAGAAGCTATTGATGCCGGTAGTTTGGAGGATACCGAGTGGTTGTATTCACCCAAATCAGAACCAACAAACGATCAGATCATGCAACTTCTCAGAAAATCTAATGATCCTAAACTTGCCCGCTACTTATACAGGACGTTTGGAATGCGGAGGACGCCGGATGCGGACTTCATCTTCAAAGAGATGTGCGATGAAGATTCTCCTTTCTACATTCCATATGTTGAGAATGCACTTTCTGATCTGATCAATCTGCAAAAAGAAAAGGAAAGCATTGAGGAATTGCAGAAGAAAAGGCAGAAACTGCAGAATGAGATTGAAGAGTTACAAACCGAAGGTCGGACTCTTACCAGTAAAGTGGACGAATTAACAATACAGAAAACACAATTTGAACAGGAAATTGCAGAGTACAACAAGCAGATGACCAGAATTGCATCGTTCGAACCCATCAATGCAGTGGATATAGTCTTCAATGTATTGGATGAAGCACAAAGAAGGGAGAAACCTGGAAGGGATTGGGATGCTGAACTATTGAAGAGGCTCGTTGAAGCAAGAGATTATGCACTCAAACTGAGAGATCACTACCACACATTCGATATGGTGAGGATGGGTGATATGCAGGAGAAAATAAAGTTAGAAGATGTGAAGGAAATAGACTACCTGATTGACCGCAACTTTCCGAAGTGGTGGAAGAAACTTCAAGAAGAGTTGGATACAATAAGAGAGGCTCACAATTACGAAGCAGAGCAGATCACACATGGAAATTTCTGGATAAGTGCAGATCATTACTACACCATGGATAAGATCAGAAACAAGATACAGAATATTTTCGTTAATAAAAACTGATCAGATCACTCTTCTTCCATCCATGCTTTCTTTCTCTGTTGTGGCGACATACTTCTCCACTGTTTTGTCAGATCAATAAGCTGTATGGAAGCCTCTTCTTGCGTCCCTATCAATCTGGCATTAACCCACTGCATTGAGATATCCATCTTAAATGGTGAGAATCCCTGATTGTGATATGGCAGCATGGTGAGTGGAATGGGAAAGTAACGCTCGTATCCCTCCAGTCTTGAACTGTGGAAGAGATTAGGATTGGAGATAACCCGCTTCGATATTCCTCTTACAAAGTTATTGTATTTTGCAACTTCATATATTCCCGCAGAGATATCTTCATTCCTCATCTCAATAGGAATATCTTCCCCTCTGTGGTAAATCATGAATGGACCCTTGCAGTTGAGATGCCTTTCGATGTAAACGAACGATTTGAAGCTCACCCCCCTTCTTCCTTTTGTTTGAACTGCCTGGTATGCCGAGTCCATTTCGTCAATGAATGTAGGAACTCCTCTTTTCTCAAGAACAAGATTTGCCATTGCTTCAAGCATCTCTGTGAATGAGGAAACAATATGGATCCTGTCGATGCGGTAGTCGGGAAGAGAATCCGCAGAGAAAGCGAACGGAATGTTTGTAACAGGCTCCCAATTTGGTCTCATAACAAGAACAGCTTGAATGAAAAATGATATCACATTGCTCTTTCCCATTCCTTGTCGAGCAAAACCTATGGATGCCATTCCTCTTGGCAGGATACGATCAATCCAATAGTTGAGTATTTTTTGATTCTGTTTATCAATGCTAAACAACTTTTCGATCTGATCTGTATCGAAACCTGTCTGCTCATACTCCTTGTAGGCATTGTAGAAATTCAATGCCCTGATTGCTCTTCTATGGGCTTCTTTCCTGCGGAAACGATCTGGAAGTTTTTCATATTCCACTTCCAGTTCATTGTAGTAGAACTCTTCCAGAGCATCTTCAAGACTGGTTGTGGAGATCAACTCTTCTCCCAGAATCCTGAAAATTCCACATAATCTTCCGGTCTTGGTGCTGCGTTCACATACCTGCTATCGATCATATATGTGCCGATGTTCTTGCCAAGCTTATGTATCAACCTGAACCTCTTCTGTGCCTCTTCTGGTCTCATTATGTAGTCCCTGCTATCTATATTACCATAAATCTTGTTCAGCACTTCCATTTCCTGTTGATAGTCCTTGTAGGCTTTATAACCTTCTGCATGATTTTCCAGTTTGAGAGCGAGGAGTTGTATATATGCATACTTCTTCTTTGTACTGATCGATGCGTTATGGCTCAATTCCTCTTCTGCTTTCATCGTCAGAGTCATGAGATCCATGTTCTCTGATACTGGTCGCTTTAATTCTGGTTCTTCTATTTCATCATCTTCGGGAGGCATTACCACCATCCATCTTCTTCTCTCTGGATTTTAGCTTCAATCTCCGCGTTAAGATCGTTGTAGTTTATCTCCTTACCCTGCATACTCAGGTTCTCCACACTGAATGTGGAGAGTTCCAGGGTCATCTGCATCAGCACAAACTTCAGCTTCCCGTATATTCCTCTGTAATAGCCAACGTTGCTCATCTTCCGAACAGCCATCTCCCTCTGTTTCAGAAGGATACGGAGAAGATTCGGATCCGTTACGAGGTTTTTCTCTCTGGAAATAGCCATTTTCCGTATTTCTACCGACAAATCTGGAGAAAGATAGGCTTCATCATCTTCGTGTACTTTGTCATGCAGGAGATGATCTATACTGTTTACGAGGGATTTCAGAGCGTGCTTCATTTCCAGAACTTTTACAATGTCGTACAGATACTCATCAAATTGTTTCTTGAGTTTTGGTGATCTCGGTTGTATGAACCTAAACATGCCTCCGTAAAGATCATTAATATTGGACTGCGCCATTCCTCTGCTTTCCAATTCATCATAGATCTTCTTGGATAGAATGCCTATTTCGTGGAGAAGCTCTGGAGTAAGAGAGGGCTGTTGCCCAATCTCATTAATTATACGGATTTTTTCTATATTGGTCTGATCTTCGCCCCTTTTAGATGCTAAAAAAGGATTCATGAATAGTTATCGGATTATAGTATAAATATGTTAGTTAGTTCTGCATCTGCTGTCCACTCACGCTCGTCTGCTGTTTATTTCTTCTCTTATGTCCTTTGACCAGAACACCGATTCCAAAGACGATGGAAAGTATGAACATAATGATTATCCATGCCTCGCTCCCAACGATATATGCCATGATAAGCATTCCAAGTGTGGTGGATAACAACATGAGGAACGCTACCGATCTTACTGTAAGATTTATATAAATGTTCACAGACACAACTGCAAAGATGTATATGACCAAGAGGGCAATACCTACCAATGCTATTTCTTCAACTATTGTAAGATTCATTCTTCACTGCCTACCTTCCTATTCTGCAATTCTTCCCTCATCTGTCTCAACCCTTCCAACACTTCCTTATTTGTTTTCTCCTCTTCTATACGCTTTGCTAACTCCGTTTTCTTCCTCTTCTCCCTATCTGCAAGAACTATGAGTACATAAAGTATTGTCAATATTGCAACGAGCCCTGCGATCAGCCTTCCTCCTGCATTCTGCATTGCCCATATCGCTACGAGCTCAATCTCCTTCATTGCATTAGAAGAGTACGGAGGATCGGATGTGAAACCCAGAGTAGCCCAGATTCCTGATACCTGACCCAGATTGGTATTGATGGGATTAATAGAGCCGGTTGCAATATTCGACGCTCCTCCAGCTATGAAAGGTGCATATAACTGCAACACTGTATTATTGACGCCATTAATAATATTGTTTCTCTGCTGATTCGTCAGTGGAAATAAGACGGTCATCTCATGTGCATTGTATGATATGAGAGTAGGTTTCAATGAGGTCTGACTGTTCAGAGATATGATCTCTGCAGAGAGATTTTTCCAGAGGAAGTATACCAATCTGGAATTGTTTACAATCGTTCCATCATGTGTTTCTACCCAGAGCTGTATTTCCACTCCGTTTGCAAGAAGTGTGGAATTTTCTGGTATGAGCCTGTATGAATACGCCCCAGACAACTCTGTTGCTTTGTATATATCTGTCTGATTCGCCTTAATTGTATTGAGGATATCGTGCTCAATCTGGAAGTAGGTGGTTGAATTAAGATTCATGTTATTAAGAGTAGAATTGATTATGGCGACCTTATCATTGAAAGATATGTTCATATTCCTCATCGTATCGTTTATGTATTTCGTTACAATAGAGAGATTGTTGATTGCGGAATGGATCACATCCTTTGTGTAAGTCTGAAGGAGTGTGACATTGTTGCTTATCACACCAATTGTATCGTTGATGAAATTCTCTTCAAGCTTGATATTATTTACTGTGGCGTTGATGTAATCTTTCACATAAGTCTGGAACAAGGTAACATTAGTGGATACATCATGAACAGTGGAGTTGATGATATCACTTATGCCGATTATGCTTGTCTTCGAAGAATTAACCAGACTTTCGATAAATTGTTGATTGCTTACCAATGAAATATAGTTGTTCTTCACTGTTGAATTAAGGGCTGTGAAATTCTGTTGAGCTATCAGCTTCACTTCATTCACAACAGAATTCGTCACGCTCAAATTCGTATTCATCGTCGCGTCCAGTGATTTAATGTAATTTATCGTGTCGTTAATAATCCCAATCTTTGTGACTACGTTCAAAGAAGTAGAATTTACAAGGTTATCCACGATATTAAATTTCGTAGACACGTTCGCATTCAGATGATTAAGTGTAGAATTCACGACCAAAAGTTTATTAGTCTCGTTGACGTATGTAGAATTAATTAGCGAATCAACAAACGATATCTTTGTGCTTATGTTTAAATTCGTGTTTTGGATCTGATCATTCAAAATCGTAAACTTTGTAGTCAAATTGAGATTTACATTGTTAATTGTATCGTTCATAATTGCAATTTTGTCGACGACAGTGGTAGTCGTAGAGTTTATTATGCTATTTGTGTATTGTATCTCAAACGAAACATTCGTTCTGAAATCATTCATGCTACTATTTAAAAATGCGATTTTATCCGAAAGATTCAGCCTTGTATTATTGAGCAAGCTGTCTACAAATTTAATTTTCGAAGTAATATTCAGATTTACGTTGTTCAAGACGCTATTCGTAATATTCAAAGTATTTTCGATTGAATCCGTAGTTTTGTTAATTATAGAATCAGCGTATGATATTCTGGTCTGTATGTTTGTGTTCGTATTATTCACGATACTATTCGTAAACTTTATGTCTGCTGAAACGTTTGCTCTAAAACTCGCAACTGTGCTGTTTAAAAAAGCAAAATCAGTTTGAACATCGAACTTAGTATTATTTAAAATCGAGTCTGTAAAACTGATCCTTGTGTCAATGCTCACCTGTGCGTTGTTTACTGTACTATTAACGATAGCAATTTTATTTGCCAACGAAACATTAGTATTGTTAAGCAAAGAATCTACAAATTTTATCTTGTTGGTAATGTTAAAATTCACGTTGTTCAAAGTAGTATTCTCAATCGCAAGTTGAAGTATGATATTGTTTGTAGTATGATTAACCAACGAATCTACGTAATTTATTTTAGTTGTTATGTTCAAATTTGTATTATTCAATTCTGACTGCAAAAACTGTATCTTACTTGAAAGGTTGAAATTCACGTTGTTTAATACAGAATTCATAAAGTTTAGTATTGTATTAATGTTGAAAAGGTATTGTGGAGTTAATGACTGGGCTGTGCCAATGGTATATGTTGGCATTGAAGAAAGTTGTATTTGAGTAATAAACTCATAATAGATTGGACCAATTCTAATATTAAACAGATTATAATTGTTAAAAAATATTGGTTGGCTCTGGTCAACAACTGAATTATAACTCACTGTAGTAGAAACACCATTTACGGAAAACTGTGCAGAACTGTTGGAATAATATGGCGTTATAGAGTAAAGAGAATCTAAAGAATCAAAAGTTTCTGTTCTTAACAAATGCCCGTCGGTGTTGTTATAGATATAATAGCCCCACCCATAATTGTTATTACCTATTGTAAATTCATTATAATTATTCGAACCGGTACTTGCCATAATGTATGTGCTGTCTGTTGGGATATTCGTACTTGACTGATTGATAAATTCACCGTAAAACACAAAGGAATGTCCCTCAAAATTGTATGTGTTATTGGATGTCAGACTGGATGTCAGACCTGGTCCAGATAACATATATAATCCATTATTTGCATAATCTAAAGAAGTATTGCTCGTAGTCCATCCAGAAAGGTTTGTAAAATCATCAAATTGCGAGAATATTTTATATGCATTTCCGGAGTATTCGGCATAAGTCGAACTTAATTGTGGTGCTTCCCCTAAATATCCAGTTACAGAAAACAGATTCTTGTTAAATGGCAATACTCTCATATCAATCGTACTTGAACTATTATAATTCTTAACCCAGACTTGTATAGCAGTACTGTTTATACTTTCTTCCCAAGCATACAATTCAGTCTGGTTTGAACCATCGTAAAATGCAATGTTGCTACCATTTGCGTTAATCCCATATTTGTTCGGGTCTTTTATTGTAATTAACTGCTGATACATTCCTTTGCCTGTTGGCACTCCAGTTAAATTAATAGGATATTCATTCAATTGTGTCGAATTTATCAGAGAATCCACGAAATTAATCTTTGTAGTTAGATTGAAATTGACGTTGTTTAGCGTAGTATTTACGAATCCTATCTTTGTGGTAATGTTGAAATTAGTGTCGTTTAAAACGGAATGTATGAAATTTATCTTGCTCGTCAAATTCACGTTCACGTTGTTTAGGGTGTCGTTCACGATAGTGATTTTTGTTTCTATGTTTGTCTTCGTACTATTCAATAGATCATTCGTAAAAATAAACCTGTTTGTGATATTGAAATTTGCATTTTTAAGAGTCGCATTAAGAAAAGACAACACGTTTTGAATAGAGAAATTCGAGTTTAAAACACTTGATTTAACTAAACTGACGGCGTTGAGTATTGATAGGTTGCTGTTATTAAGCAACGAGTCTGTAAACTTAATATCGGTAGTTAAATTCAAATTAGCGTGCTTCAAAGTATCATTCAAGAACGTTTCCTGAGTAATAATATTACCTGTCGTTGAGTTTATAAGGTTGTTCGAATATTTTATTTTTGTAGACAAATTCAAATTTACATTCGAAAGGGTTGAGTTTACAAAAGCAAGTTTGTTGGTCAATGAAATATTATTGTCTTTTATCAAATCATTCGTAAATGTAAAATTCGTCTCCAACTGCGTAAGCATGTTCGTAACGTTATCGTTTACAAGATTCGTTGTAGATTTTATTTCATCTATAAGGTTGGTAATCGTGCTATCATTTGCGTTTAAATTGACATTTATCTTCGTAAGTAAATTAGCAATCGAAGCGTTGTTTGCGTCAATGGTTACAGTAATATTTGTCATCAAACTTGAAAGATTAGCTTTCGTAGTTTGAAGATTTTGATTCACACCATAAAACAAAATACCGTTAAAGAAATACACGCTTAAACCGTTTACATCCATTACTGCATAATTATTTGCTGGAGGAATTGTGTTACTGTTGATTGCATAATACTGAAA
>JAKBQK010000244.1 GCA_021835265.1 Thermoplasmata archaeon | reverse complement strand
GAATAATTAGAACATCGCTGACCATTTCATGATTAGGGCATAATGACATCGTCATTACAGCCGTTAGGGCATCTCCACCATTTCCCTTTACCCTTCCTAGCGTAAATGCCATTATGAATTGGAGTTAAGGACCAGTATTCACCACAGTTGTTGCACGCGTAATATAAAAAGCTCTTTGGACATATTCTTTTAATCCTAGCCTTTTTCAGGAGTTCTTTGTTATCTGAAAAATATCTCTTTTTTGTGTACCAGTCAGCCCGGCCATCTCGGCGGAACCAATCCTCGTAAGCATTCGTTCCTTTGAGTTCTGTGAAAATCTTGCGGTACTCTCGTTTTCTACGAGATATGACCTGTGTTTCGTGATCTTGAGAAAAATATGGAATATGGAGACCATCGTGTGTTTTATTGTCACTCCCATCTTTAATCCAGTGCTCAAGATCTAGAAGGTCTTCGATATAAATTTTGTCTTCTGGATTTGAGCGATCAGACTTCTTTATTTCGTCCCGCACAAACTTGGATTTCACTTTATTCAGGTCCCATTTTTCAGGTTCAGTTTCTTCATACTCGATTCGGATTACTTGAAATCTTTTACCATTCGACGGTTGTTTGCTGGGTTTCATATCTTACAGATATATAATAAACAACAGAAATATGAAGCTTGCCGAGCATTTCTTAAAACCCTCTCCCTGAACAAAATTTGGTATCAACAACCCTAATTCATGTGCAAACATTGGTTCATTACGGACCTCGTGAGCTACGGCATGAACGGGTAGGTACGAGCAGCTTAACAACTGCAGGGATAAGCCTGCTGAAATCGAGAACGTCATACAATGGGGGGAATCTAAAATCACTTGAGAGGCAGCGGGTTGGGTAGTCAAAGCGAATGATTTCAACAAAGTCTCGTATTGATTTCAATTCCTAGAACTGGTGTGCTCCAAACCTGAGATATTTTTACGGCCTGTGTCATCAAGCTGCCCCTACTCTTGGTTTGCGTTCTCACTTTTTGTCTATAACAGTAAGAAAATTAATGCTTTTCTGGGTTATCGTATGGCGTGTATGCCTACGAGCCTTCCGGTTTCTCCTTATTTGGGTTAAAACATATAGAAGAAATATTCAACACTGGGTATCCGTGACTTACAAAGGCTTTGGGGCATAGTCCAGAGGAAGAGAACGGAAGAATGCCTGAAGATAAGTATCGACAACCTGAGATAGTTCGATTATCTAAAACACACACATCCGAAGGTCCTAGAAACATTTCCATAAAGAGAAAGACTAATCAAGATAATATTGTCCCAAGACATCCCTACTTAGAAATTATATGGCATAAAGAAGAACACTTGCTCATATCTTTCAATTAAAAATGTGTTCTGGCAGTAAAGAATCAGAATAATGATAGGAAGGGAAAAGGCATAAACGGGTCAATAGGGCGGGGAATAATCGAACTTGACTCCTATCTCTTCAAGGTCACTTATTATTGATTTAAGAGCGCCATCTTCCCCACTATTTAATTCGGGCACAAAATATCTCTTATTTTCATCTGAAAGAATGGAGCTTATACCTTTTAGAAAGCTCGCTTTAAGCCTCTTAACATTTTCTCGTTCTTCTGGATTCGCACTGAGGTTTCCATGATCGAACAAAGTATTTAGGTCTCCGATATGGTGTCCACCAAAGTCTCCCTTTCCCTTGCCCCCCCAGAGGTGAATACTTTTAACGTTATGCTTAGACTTCTCTAAACTCTTGAACAGGTTTTCTATATCTTCTCTTGACGCTCCAGAACACCTTAATTTAGTGGCATAAAGCAACTGCGGAATATCTAGTGCTATACCGATTTTGAAATTTTCCTTTCTTAACTCATCAATTTTATCGGAAAATTCGTTGATTTCTTTTACGCTAGACAATAAAAAACCACTTCCGTTAGAGTTTTCAACAACAAATTCCGCTTTAGGGAATACTGGCGACATCACATCATAGAAGGACTTCAGTTTGTCCATAAATGTATCAATCGAATTGATGTATTTTTTATTTCGTGGAGTATGGAGTTCTATGACCCTGACACTGTTTTCGTCATCGAAAGATTCCGATACCCGCTTTAAAAAAATGATAAAATCATCGATCCATTCTCTACTTGACCATAAATTAGTTGGAGATCCTCTAATATTTACAAGATTATCTTTGACTACTACTGACGACGGATTTTTATTTATAGACTTCTTTACATTCTTATCACCTGTATAAGGTTCCTGAGTGTGAAGTGAGAAATACCGGACATCTCTTTCCTTCATCTTTCTTATGGAGTTTTTAATATCATTTGTGCTATTCCTAAACTTTACGGATATCTCACCTACTGAGGGAATTATATTTTCAGGGTACTTCAAATTTTCATATTGCACTGGTATTAATTGAGCCATTTTGAAATTAGCTTGATAACCTATTTATATTTATATGCGAACAAGACATAAATTACACTTACAGAGTCAGGATATCACTGCAGTGGCTATTTTGTTCAGCATATCTTCATTCATGTGTTCAAAAACTCTAGATTGCTATCTTTTTACGCTGAAAAGACAATGCGGTGAAGGCTTTTCTCTGGTATGTAACCTAGCATAGTTAGGGATGTTATGATAATAGGGAATTAGCCGATGGTAGAATAATGCTTAGGACTCCTAACTGGAGCTAATGTTGTCACTTTATTTAAGGGGTCAAAGCAATAAGGACTCCAAAGAACAGGTCATCATTGAATCAGAAAGGGAAGAAGTTCTCAAAGAAGTTAGAGGAATTGATTAGGATACTAAAATGATCCTGTAGTGTACTTTTAGCCTCACTTAATCCTGGAAGAGCTATTTATCCTCATAGAAATTGAGGAATGCCTGCCCTTCATTTTCCCCTCCTAAGGTCTTTGGGGGGCGGGCGTGTTTAAAGATATTTTAAGAGGACGAGAGGCCTGAAGACTGGGAAGAGAAGGCTGAAAAGATTGAGGAGGGCAAAGATAAATAGAGCGGACAGTGGGATCAATTCCGCAATCCTATTTCACTGGGGTAAATTCACACGATATTTTTTTCCTGAATGAGAGAAAAGGAGGTCTTTAACTAATACCATCTATGGAAGAGCATCACTTGGGAATAGAGAAGGAATTTCAATTGCTGAATATGTTTGAAATTAGCTTATCGTAAATCTTCCAAATGTCCATTACCTCACCTCTTACTCTGGTTCTAATTCCTTCAAAGTCACCAGATTCAAACATCTCCCATACAGCCTTACCACTTTCTTTCTTTTCAGATTTTAATCCAAATCTGCTAATCATGGTATTGGTGGAAACGGGGTACATTAGTTTAGGCCTATTCTTATTGACATATGGTATAGCAACATCAGATAAATCGACACATTTTGTTTTGAGGTACGTTTCGAAAAGCGTTTTGGGGTCTTCGATTCTTAAGTGCACACTCCTGGCATAGAGAGATGGCAAGTCAAATCTGGAATTCCCTATTCCGATGGTTATAAGATCGGGATTTAAATCACTTTTCCCTTCTAACAGGTTCCAACTTTCTTTAAAATAGTTGCAAGTTTCCTTCAGCCTTTGATTTTCGTCTTCGGGTGATGCACTATTCACAAAAATTTCCTTCTTCTCGAGTTTTTGGCCATTGTCTCTTACTGGGTAAAAGCGGTAGAACACACCTCCAATGTATTGATTTTTAGGACTCAATGGGTTCGATTTCAAGCTAGATAATGACAGAGGTCTTGTATTTTCGGGAACGTACCACTCAGTGTCAAACATAACAATAATTGTCTTGTCCGCAGAGAAATCCATTGACGATTATCTCCAGAATTGACTTAATGTTTACTCTTTGATCTCCCGAGTGAATTTCTAGAGGCCAATTTCCAATTGCTTTTTTGAGAAAGAATATTATATTGATTCGCCAATATAGAAGAAATGACAGTATCGAAACAATTTACCTCAAGTATTGAAGATGTCGAAACCATATTCAAAAAGCTCAACTTTCATCCCACAGAAGATCAACTTAAAGCTATAACTGCTATAGAAGGTCCACAGATTATAATTGCAGGACCTGGGTCGGGTAAAACTGAAGTTCTCGTACTTCGCTTTCTCTACTTGCACCTTGTAAAGAAGATACCAGTGTCCAAAATCTTAGTGAGTACATTCACTGAGAAAGCTGCAGCATCACTTAAGGACAGAATTAGGCAGGCCATTCTTGAACTAGGTTCTGATGTAGACCTGACAGAGCTATGGATAGGAACGACTCATTCAATTTGTTCAGATATCATAGATGAGGAAATTAACCACACGTGGTTGAAAAAGGGTTACACAGTATTGGATGACCTTACCCAAAAGCTCTTCCTGTTTGAGAATTTCTATCCCATCATCGGAAATAACGACGTCCTCGGAAACGGAAAATGGCAGCAGATTAGGAATGGAATCGATTACTTTAACAAGATTACCGAAGACAGGATTGACCCTGAAGAAATGAAGAATAAGGGTACGGATAGACTAAGAAGCATTGCTAGGAAGTACGAACGTTATGAGGAAAACCTGAAATCAAAGAACTCGGTCGATTTTGCACATTTGCAATCAATCGTTCTTGAACTACTTGACGACGATGATGTAGGTTTCAGATTACGCAAGAAGTTCGACTACATCATGGTAGACGAATACCAGGACACTAATTACATTCAGGAACTCATTTACCTCAGATTAAGTGCAGCGAACAACAATATCTGCGTTGTTGGAGATGACGATCAGTCGTTATATCGGTTTAGAGGTGCTGTTGTAGAAAATTTCCTTAATTTCCCCACCAATTTCAAAAACATAAATAAAGTGAAGTTAGAGGATAATTTCAGATCGACTCCTGAGATAGTAAGGTTCGTAAACGGTTTCATGAAAAGCCACCAGTGGAAAGACAAAGCCGGTAGGTCATTTAGGTATGATAAAGAGATAAAAGAAACCAGACCTCCCTTCAAGAACGGAATGAAGTCGATATATAGAATTAGCTCTGATCCTGGAGGGAAGATAGCAGAACTTATCAAGAAGATGAAGGAACAAGGCATTATTGACGACTACAATCAGGTAGCGATCCTGTTACGCAGTGTAGCCTATGATGCCAAAAACATCATAGAAGCTCTCGACAGGGAAGGAATAAAATACTATGCTACGCACGCAAAGAGGTTTTTTGACCTTGTCGAAATCAAGACGCTTATCGGTGTCTTGTTGAATTTGACAGATTTTGAAGTAATGGAGGAGAACTGGAATAGGCAGGTAGTTCGGTACTACAACAGATGCAGAGAAACGCTTAAATCATTCACAAGTCCGGAACTGAATAAGTTTATAATTAAAACCCGAAAGAATTTTGAAAATCTGAAAGATTCTATGAAAATGGGGATAGTCGATCTGTTCTATCAATCTCTAGCTTATCCTCCGCTTTCATCGTGGATAGAAGACCCCATAAATGGGAGAAACATAGCAATTTTTTCAACTATTCTGACTGAATTCCAGGAGTACTATCATCTTCAGGTAATTACAGTCAAAAACCAACTGCCTACCTCTAGATATCTATTTAACAGTTTCTTTTATGCACTACATCAAATGAAACTTGACGAATATGAGGACCCTTTTGACGTTTTTCCACAGGGATACGTTCAGCTGATGACGATCCATCAAGCAAAGGGATTGGAATTTCCTGTTGTAATAGTTTCAAGTCTTGGCAAGGGTCCGAAAGCTAACATCGAGATGGACCAAGAGCTAGAGCCGTTCAAGAAAAGGAAGCATACTGAGCCATGGGACTCAGTAGCAAGTTTCGATCATCATCGCCTTTACTATGTTGCATTCTCAAGAGCGATGGATTTACTGCTACTTGCTGACGACAAGGATCCTCATCCGGAGCTCGGGGAGTCTCTAAACCACGTTCCAGAGCTTAGCTCCGAGGAAGAAAAGCTGATTATGGAGCTAAAATTCAGGCATAAGGAATTTCTCCCTCCAAAGCCCGAATTTAGCATTACGAGCCATATTCACGCTTATGAAGTGTGCCCAAAGCAATACAAATACTACAAGGAGTACGAATTTACCGGTTCTCGTTCGTCTGGCCAAGCATTTGGGCTCCTGGTACATTATACCATAGAAGACATTCATAGACATTATCTTGAAACCAAAGATTCTCATCTCAGTAGAGACGAAATTGAGTTGTATTTCAACAAAAACTATCGTTCTATTTCGAGAGGGGGGGCACATCCTCTTGGACAAGTATTCTTAGGCATGGCTTTAAAGCAAGTACTAGCGTACTATCAAAACAATAAAGAGAAGTTCTCAAAGATAGTAAAGACCGAGGAACCAATCCAAGTGGAAAGAGAAAAATACGTTATGTCAGGCATTATCGATTTGATCAGGGGAGACAAAGGCCAACTCGAACTTCTTGATTTCAAAGCGGAAAAAGACGAAGACGTTACCAAAGATGCCCAGAGTTTCTACGAATTTCAACTTTCCATATACGCCAAGATGATAGAGAAAAAGATAGGTGAAAAACCCGCAAAGGCATATATATATCTCACGGGCGAAGAAGACTCGTCTAAAACCCTGAGGGATGTTCAAATAGGAAAAGTTCAAACAGATGTTGCGGAATCAAAGTTCGACAGTATAGCAGAGAAGATAATTAGAAAGGATTTTTCGGTCCATAAAGCGCCACCGCGAGATGTCTGTAGAAACTGTGATTTCAGACACGGATGCGCTGAAAGGAAAGGGTTCTACCCTAGTATATAGGAACCTTTGACTGAATAGATTTAAGGACTGAAAGCATTAAGATAAGAATGCAGACCGACACCAGCCTTCACATTTCCGACCTCTTAGGGAAGAAATTGTCATGCACGGTGAAGAAGGAGTATAAGGACGGGTTTGATCTAGTGCTAGGAATCAACGATACTTTGGATTTTTTGAAGACTGTGCCAGGTGAGTCTGTAAATTTAGTGGTAACATCTCCTCCTTATAATATTGGTAAAGTCTATGAAGAAAGGGTCAAGCTGGAAGAGTATTTGGAATATCAGCACAAAGTTGCAGCAGAATGCAAAAGGATCTTAAAGGGTAACGGAAGTATTGCTTGGGAGGTTGGAAACTATGTTTACGAGGGAGAAATATTCCCTCTCGATCTATTCTTCTACAGAATATTCAAGGAAGAATTGGGTCTTAAATTGAGAAACAGGATTATCTGGAGGATCGGTCATGGACTTCATGCATCCAGAAGATTTTCGGGTAGGTACGAAACCATATCCTGGTTCACTAAGTCGGACAAGTACACATTTAATCTTGACGCGGTGAGAGTTCCACAGAAATATCCCGGGAAGACAAACTACAGGGGAAAAGACCACGGACTTCCTTCAGGAAATCCGCTCGGAAAGAATCCCGAGGATGTGTGGGACATTGTCCTTCAGGACTGGGAGGAGCAGATATGGGATATTCCCAATGTCAAGTCGAATCATCCGGAAAAGACAGTACATCCCGCTCAGTTCCCCATAGAGCTGGTTCAAAGGCTTATCCTTGCCCTAACAAACGAGAACGACGTCGTTCTCGATCCTTTCGGCGGAGTGGGAAGTTCAGGCCTTGCCGCCCTTCTCCTGAATAGAAAAGCGATAAGCATAGAGAGGGACGAGAAGTACACGCAAATAGCACTGGAAAGGGTGAAATCGATGGCAAACGGGACTCTCAAGATAAGGAAAATAGGTACCAAAATTTACGTTCCTACCGGAAAGGAAAAAGTTTCCAGGATCCCGGAGGAGTGGATAAAGAATGAAGGTAGTTGAGGAATTCGATCACAAAGCAGGCAAGTCATTAATATCGGGCAAATTCCAAAAAGAACTTGAGGAAATATACGAAGTTATATTGAAAGTTGATCTATCTAAGTATAAAACTAAGGTGAGCAAAGAGAAGACAATGCCGGGCCAGATGTTGTACAGTCCCATTGAATTAAACAAGGCATTCAAGAAAGAGTTTGAATCTTTCAATTGGTCCTCCTACAAGCAGAACAGGATCAACCTGCCATTCGGCAACGGAGCGTTCAGGGAGATGGATTTCATCAAGAACAAGCTGGGAGTAGAAGTACAGTTCGGAAAGTATGCCTTCATGGCGTACAATGTCTCGGCGAAGATGACCATATTCCACAATAAGGGCTTTATCGATGCTGGAGTGGAGATAGTTCCGATGAAGAATATGGCTGATAACATGTCTTCAGGGGTATCATATTTTGAGCAAATAAGATGGGATTTGCAAGCTCGAGGAGTTGCTGATATCGATATTCCTGTCGTAATAATGGGAATAGACGGGTGACACAAAGTATGTCTGAAGTTATCAATAATGTGGACTTTTTCGATCGGTTTCAAAGAGAACTCGAAAGAGTAAAGGACATGTACAATTTACCAGACATTTCTAAAGCACTGATCGTTTGGTTTAGTCGTAATTATTTGCACTTAGGTTATGATGATGACATAGTAGAAAGGATCAGCGACGGCTCAAATGATGAAGGACTGGATGCGGTTCTAGTGGATGAGCCCTCAAAGCACATTTATTTTATAAGCGCTACCACGGTCAATACTTATGATCATACTAACAGAAACTTGCCTGAAACAGACCTTAAGATCACTTTTTCTGGTTTTAGCCTTGTTACTGCAGGGGACTATAGAGGAAAGATTAACCCGATCTTAGAGGGTCTAGTCAAAGAGTATCATGAACTATTAAATTCGGGAGATGTATATAAGGTTAGTATTATCTTTGTTCACGAAAATAAACGTCCAGTATCAACCAAGTATTTTGATGAATTTCATTTGCGTTTCCCAACTGTGGAAGTGGATTTCTTTTCATTTGATCGATTATACGATGCTTATAATGGTTATCTAATATATCAGGAGCCTGCTCCGGATAAAATCTCATTAGATGTTTTGGGGAAGATTTTGAGAACGGAGGGTGATCCAAAATCTGTCATTTTTACTGTGAACGGCAAATCACTGGCAAACATCTTCTTGGTTCATGGAACTCGAATTTTCCAACGAAATGTCCGATACTTTCTAGCATCGAGGAGCAAGAGATCTATAAACTCTCAAATAGAAGCCACTGCTTCCCATCCTGAAAAAAGCAAAAGATTTTGGTACTTCAACAATGGAATTACAGTGATATGTTCGAAAATTGAAATCCCTCCAAACGATAAACTTGTCATCTTAAGCAAAATGCAGATCATCAATGGAGCTCAGACGACTTACTCTATCTACAATGCATTTACAAAGGATACTTTGCAGGACTCTACTACAGTTTTAATGAAGGTAATTGAATCACAAGACAACGATTTCATTGATGACGTAACCCTGTACACTAATAGCCAAAATCCAGTTAATCTACGCGATCTTAGTTCCCGTGATCTAGTCCAAACCGAGATTCAAAAGGTATTTAAAACCTATAAGTACTTTTATGAGAGAAAAAGAGGGGAATTTAATGCTCTATTCCCTACTGATGAAATAAGAGAAAAAGAGTTTGGACAGGATTGGAAACGAAGGGTAATTTCCAACGAAAAAGTGGCTCAAGCATATATGTCATTGTTTCTAAACAAACCATCGCAAGCGAAAGCTCAAAGAGGCAAGATTTTTGACAAATCGGAGGGAGGATATTATAATGACATTTTTAATAATTCCACTATTGTAGAAAGGCTGCTGCTCGCCTACAAATTGTTGTACTTTATTGAGAAAGAATCAAAGGAATACTCCGCAGAATACTACGAAGCTGCAACGCTTCCCGAACCCGAAAGAAATGAGATTTACAGGTATGATTATCTTCTTCACAGCGATTTCTTTATACTGAATCTCTTTAAAGATTTCTTGGAAAATGAGAGCCATGATCTCAGCAGAGGAGACTGTATATCTCTCTTAAAAATGTTGGAAGAGGGAGATTCTTTCATTGAAGAGCTCTATAAAACTATTAAAGATCTTATCGTTGGTTTTGTGAATCAAAGAATGAATGAAGATGAGACATACTACCATGCCAAATTTTTTAAGAGTGAAACTAGCATTGGACTTCTGCGTCAGTATTTAAGGACACAGCAAAACTTAGACTTTATTCAAGTCTTTTGAGCTTTCCAAAACCAGATAGAAGTCCGGAGCACCCTAACATCAATTGACTCAATTAAAGGAAAATGAGCCTATTCGATCTAATCATAAATCGCATCCACTTGATGAGGGACCAGGAGAGGTGCGGCTTTTGTAAATAACGTAGCCTTTTTGAATCATTTTGTTCTTCAGGAATGTCTTTATAACGCTGGATAATTAATTGCCGTGGCTAAAAGGAGGAGCCTGATTCTTGCCCAATCGATTGCCAGATCTAAACGGAGGAAGAAATGGTTCGCCCTTTTAACTGTTGCAATCCTATTAGCTGCAGGCATCGTTATCATTTATGTTAAAACCAGACCCACAAATTTAAATGACCAAATTGCAGTCAAAGGCCCTTTTTCCAAGTTATGACGAACAGGAGTTTGTATCTTTTGACCAGAATTTTTCGTCGTTATATTTTGAAGTAAGAGCGGTTGAGCAACAAGATACCTCTGGTTTTGGACCTATGTATCTTCTCAATGGGTTGACTAATAATGGCTATTGGTATCAGGTTGGAATCTCTTACCACAGGCCTTTCGGTATCAACAATCAATCGTACTATTTTAATGGCTGGGTATTTACTTGTGAAGTGTGGAATTATGCTGGATATTCTATCTTTCAAGTTACTGGCGGAAGCCCGACAGTAAGGATGAACATAAGAAACGGAGACTGGGTAGACCTTGATTTGTATTTCCTTCTAAATGGTAGTATTGATATGAAAGTCGTGGACCCGAGCACGGGCGCATCCGAGGCTATACCTTATCCATCCTTTGGAGCAAGCTTCTTCACGGGTACTGAAAAAGTGACCTCTAAAGCTGGGTACTGGACGGGCCTTATGACAGAATGTTATCACGCACTTCAATGCTACAATTGAATGGTATCCATATTATTTCACAATAGGTTAGCAATGGAAGCTAACCTGACATCGACCAAGGAAGTATTAGGATACTTCCAAGAGCTGCACTGCCGACTGACAGGATCAGGAGATGTCCCGGAAGCTGCTTAAGTTTGGAAAATATGGAATTTCACCAATCAAAATATCTTCTTAGGTCGTTACTTTAAGAGGAAATGAAGTCGCAACTTAAAGAATATGACCAATGATTATTATTGATGTCTGTCCTTCTTTTTGCTCCCCTCAAGGATTGCACCTAAGATAATCCCGAGAAACAGGCCGACCAAAATACCATAAGTGAAACCTCGAACTATCGCAGCGGTCAATACATGAGAAAATGAAATGACCGATTGGTTTGCGTCAGAGTATAAAGTTTTAAAGTTAGTAAGGAGAAGGGTGTAGTTTTCTTTAGAGTAGTTTCCTGAAAAGTTTGGAGGTATGGTAACGCCGGGTGCAATTATAACACCACCGACGAAAGTATGCGGAACACCGTACACAGTGAACAATAGGGCGAGAAGTAGGACAATCACTATTATTGTTGTAATTTTTCTCATATTCTCAAAAATGATTTCCAATTTGATTATTAAGCGTCATGGAAGAGTTTTCCACAGTATGTTGTGCTAAAGGAAGCGAAGAAGTATTGGGTAAACAGTTTCCGAGTCTGTACTTCGAATCAAAAGTCGGACTTTATGTCTATTTGTTGGCGTCTGAAGGATTTACAAATAGAATTTACTGCCGTGTTTCAATTCTCAAATATGAATTTCTTATCCTGCAGGTCCTTTACAATAGACACTAAATCTTTCTTATCACCAAAAGTCAATTCTGGTAAGAAATATCTCTTCCTTCCGTCATCTAGGAGCTTATAGAGTCTGTCAAGGAAATTATTTTTACGGATACTATAGAAGCGGCAGTATGGAGAATAATGTCTACTATGTATTGTAAGTACTGCTACTTGCGCTTATGAACACCTATGATACACATTTGAATTTAGATAAGTATGGGCGAAAATTCTCAGATTTGAGAGTATATGAATAG
>JAKBQK010000375.1 GCA_021835265.1 Thermoplasmata archaeon | reverse complement strand
ACGCAGTCTATGTACCAGAGGCAAACATTAATTTTCATAGATATACATGGATGAGTAACCTGACAACCGATACGCCAAGAGGCAAATCAAATTTAATTGCAGAAACAACTGTCCCATTTGGAAAAGAACTAGATCCTGAAAAGATTGTGGAAAGCACAATCGAGGGTCTTGAGGGTATTGGAATACTTAATGGAAAGAGAAAGGTTATTTTTAAAAAAGCCTGGGTTAATAGATATGGGTACCCAATTTATGTGAAGGAGCACACTAAGATGCGAAATGAACTTATGGAATCTCTTCATGAAATGGGAATCTTAAGTGTTGGAAGGTGGGGATCCTGGCAATATTGGAATACCGACAAAGTTCACGAGGCAGTTTTGACCGAGATGGATTTTGCAGGCGATATTTAAGATATAACTGTTCTTATTCAACTTATACAATTCAACCTGCTCAAAAGACTGTTGTCGTTTGTACACTTAATGAAATAAAATCAATATTAAGTAATGATAAATACTTCAATTTAATCGTCAATATATGTTGAGATGTCTGGCTTGCCTCAATCTTGATTTTTCCAGCTATGACCATCTTTCTAATCACTTTCTTGAAATGGAAAAAATGAGCAATCCTGAACACATAATGTGGCTTAACAGGTACATTTCCACGAAAAAAGTCTCGCAAGCCGAACTTAAGAAGATGCTAGAAGAATTTTTTAGATCTTATAAAGTAAAGGAATGGATCATATCCGCGATGATTAAAAAATTCTTTGGTGAAAACCCTCACCCTTTCATTAAGGCTATGCAGCACCCTTCAAAGAAAGTGTTGCTTGGATATGCATATGAACATCATCACTTTCTGAAACAGTGGGTAAGGAGCTGTTCCTTGATCATAGGAAATACGGAGAATGAAGACGTACAGTTTTTTGAAATAGAGAACATACTCTCTGAATGGTATGGCATTCCCGGCAAACAGAAGGCGCATCATGAGCTCTTATTGAGAATGGGAGAATCATACGGAGCTACTCGAGCAGATATTTACAATACATCACCACTGAAGGCAACAAAACGTGCAATTTCCTTCTGGGATCATGTGTCTAGGACCTTCCCTTTTTATGAAGCTATGACCGCAATGCATTCTCTTGAACTAATTGCAAACAGGAACCTTAAGAATTACGGAGCGAGCATTGGATACTTCGATCCACATATTTTGGAGGATGGTTCGATTAGTATGGAAGCCGTAGAGTTCCCAAGAGAGGGTTATTCCGCCGACGTTTCCCATTCGGGGACTGCTCTTGACCTGATTGATAAATATGCTGATACCGAGGATAAGAAACAGAACTGTATGGCAGTTGCCATCAAATCAATGGATGAATTCTCGGATTACTTGATGGCCAGATTAGAAAGAGGTGAATTGCTTGAAAACAAACAACACTGATGGATGCGGTCTTTGTAATGCTACCTGGGGAGAATACTACAGGGAGATTGACGGTGACAGGATGTTTTTCTGCTGCAATATCTGCGCAGATATTTTTGAAACCATGGTAAGGAAAGCGAAAGAGGCAACAGGGTGGAATAAAATAGATTATGTCGAGTTGAAGGGAAACTATTCCTTAGGACGAAACTGTGTTGCTAAAAATGGTAAAGACGAGTTCAAGTATTATTTCCGTACTTATGGAGACGGCACGTTCATTACATTCGAGAAAAGATAGAGCTTCAGCATCTAGATATATTCATTCTTGTCGCTCCACGTATAATATTTTTCAGTCTAACTTTTTATGAGCCGCAGTTGGTGTATAACCAATCACGTAAACAATAAGACAAAATGATTTCTTTAGATTCTAGCTTATTTAACGAATAATTTCACATAAGACCCTGAGACCGTATACGGGAAATACTAATACATGATATATTATACCGCGTAATGCGCCTACTGATAGTTCTGGGCATCATAGTGCTTATCACAACCTCGTTAATTCCTGTCTCAGATTCTTTACAAGTACACCAAGACAATACTGAAATCAGGGCATCAATGCTTCTTATTTCTAACAATACTACAATAGGAGTTCCACGTTATGAGACGAGTTACTACATGAACAACAATATTACGATACCAGTTGGCAGGGTTCTTACTTTACTTGATCTAAATGTTTACGTTCAAATTCATTCTGGAAATATTACAGATTATGGCAGTTTAAAAATAATTAACACTTCTATTCATATGTACTCAGCTAACCAGTCGCTCGATGCTGAGATTCATGGGTCTGGCAAGACTATGGCAAATTTTACTATGGAAAATTCATTCTGGTCAATACCCGGTATTATCAACATGTCAAATTCCATAGACCGGTTATCAAACACCTCAATATCACCGGCATATCCCGATCCTTCTAGTTTAGCTGAGGCTTTATCCATTGGGATAACAAATAGCTCTTTTATTGCCTATAATTCCACTTTCTCTGGACTATTGCACACAAAACCTGTAAATTTAATCGACGCAGGGAACCTGGTGTATTCAAAGGACGTTCCTTTTTCAACTGATAACTTAGTACCCCTATCTGGTCTTGAGTTTACAACAAAGGATCCAATAATTACAAGGATTATTGCGAATTTGACATTTTCAGGGAACAATCCAACCGGTGAAAATACGCTTAATTTCAGCTACGCAGGTAACTTCATGTCACTCATGCTCGGAAATACCGGTTCGATACACAACACATCATCTGAAGTTTTTAATCTTTCACTTTCCGCTCCATTGAGCGATCTTGCCCAGATGATCAAGAGTTTCACTGTTTCTATGTACGTAGCCAATGTTGCAGGATCAAATAGCAGCATTGAAGCGCTTAACATCTCGCTATTGTCAAATGACACTGTCTCCTTCGCAGGGATAAGATACTTCTCCTATGATGTCTACAATAGCTCAGCTGTTTTTGCTGACAGTTCAATTAATGTTGACATGAATGCTCCATATCTGTACGACAACGTGATGAATCCTGGGCACGATTTCATTTATGCAGTAAATTCGACGATATACGTTCTTGGGTCTAGAATGGCGGGGGTCCAGGGAAATAGCCAATTTTACCTTACCAATAACTCATCGCTACTATTTTTCGCTCACGTAAAGGTCAATGCGAGCACTGGTTATTACATTGATTCGAACTTTCCCCTAGCAGTAAGCCCGCTTACTTGCTCCACCTATGTCTCTTCAGTCAATGATTATGTAGTTTCTGCTCTAAATGAAATAAATACAAGCGAGGGAGAAGTAAACAACCACTCCTATTCCTATTACCTTCTCTCAGGTTTTATAAATGGATCCAGCGAGACATATACTGGAGATTATGAATTTGCCATTTACAACTTTACATATGAAGTTGCATTGCCGCAATACAACTTTTCTTCCATGAATAATTTAAACGAAACCTTTCATACAAACCTTCCAATCTTATCTGTTGGTCCTAGAACACACTACCTTACAATGGGTTCCACTAACAATATTTCACTAAGCATATCACTTGTTGGGTGCATAAGTATGGATATGTTGGTCGAAGCCGCTATTAACCTTGGCAATGGCAAACTTTTGGCAGTTCTTAAGAAAAATGAGACTGTTGTAGCACCTTCAATTAATATCGTAGCACCTAATGTTGAGATACCATATCTTAATGAAAGCAGGTTAACCATAATCGTTCACTTATCAGCAAAAGATCCGACGTATGCTGGAGAGAACCTTACCTTTCTTTTTGAAGTTTCGTTAACCCAGAACGTGATGCTAAACACAAGTTCATCCTACGTCTGGCTAAGGAATCAGAGCCAAATCCGATTATCTGTGAATTATTCGCTGCATCCTGGACCCTTTGACTTTTCAGTGTCGGAAAATGTAACAATAAATACTCTTGGTGGCCAGATAGGTTCAGAAAGAACATACAACGTTAACTCATCCAACGAACGAGGAACTTTTCAAATGATATTTAGCTTGACTTCAATGGCTGAAAGTGCCTCCATATTCGTAAGGGTGTACAATGACTCATTGTTTTTAATAAACTCGTCTAGCACTATCCATCTTGAAATAAAAGGAAATGCATCTTACTATCCAAATTCCACGATAGATGTTACCGAAACAGGGCTTCCTCAAGGAACACTCTGGTCAATATCAGTTGGAAATGAATCATACTCATCAATCCAATCTATGCTTGTTATTTACGTTCCGAACGGATTTTATAATTACAGCATTAGCCAGATACCAGGTTATATCTGCAACCAGCTAAATGGAACAATTGCAGCCATATACAAGGAGGAATATCTCAATATAACTTTTTCATCGTATAAATATTCTATTATAATAGAAGAAACTGGATTAGCAAGCGATCATACTTGGTCCGTTCTTATCGATAATAAAACTATTTATGTTAACGGCAGCTACACAACCCTATATCTCCCTAATGGCACTTATAACTTCAGTGTACTTTCTTCAGGCTTCAAAGCCCAAATTCAAAGTCATACTCTTTTTGTAGCTGGGTCAGATGTGTTAGTACACGTTGTGTTCGTACCAATTAAGCAATACTCTCTTTTTTCAAGTATATTTAAGCAAATATACAATTCGCCCCTCTCGTATATAAGTGGCTTAGTGATTGCAATCCTTTATCTGAGATTTTATCGCGGGAGCATAAGGGTATGTTCTACATGCCTCACCCCAATTCCAAATGGTAGAATAAAATGCCAGAACTGTAGAACCAAGAAAAAGTAATAATTTGTCCTATTTTCCCATTAACTAGTTCCCACAATTTATCGCAGGTTTAATGAAGAATTGCAAACCATTGGCTAAGGTGAAATGATAAATTCAAACATGAAACCAAATTCATGACCGAAGCCAGAAAGAACAAATAAGTAGTATGATTGCCTGAAAGACAATTAAACTAAAGAAAGTGCTTCATAGAAAAATAGGATGATTGAAATGTCAAAAGAGCCAGCCTTGATGGCAGCAGAGGAGGGATACCAACCAAGACAAATTATTTCAACTTCAAATGAACGACCCTTCATTTCGGTTGTAATCGATGGATTTATGAGAAAGGAATTCATAATTGAGGCAGTCAATTCGGTGAGAAACCAAGACTTGAATGAAAACGCATTTGAATTAATTGTCCTTCGAGCCTTTGATGACATCGAACTGGATAAACAGCTAACTCAAAATAAAGCAAAAATCATTGATATAAAAGCTATGTCTATTGGAGAAGCGATAGCATTTGCGGTAGAAAAATCAATTGGAGAAGTTATCTGTTTTCTCGATGATGATGACATGTTCATGCCAAGCAAGCTTTCCAAAATAGAATCAATTTTTAGTAGCAATCCAGATCTAGTTTATTGTCACAACAGTCAGGTGTATTGTGATGAAAACTCAAACTTGGTTTCCGGATTTAAGATGAAAGGAATAAAAAATATTGACATTTCATTTACAAACAGAGGGCTGAAGTCGGCCCTGAAGCACTTAAGGTCCAGTAAGATAAATCCTGGCTCTTTATATTTCAATTTCAGTTCAATAAGCGTCAGGCGAAAAGTGCTTTTATCAAAATTATCTGTGATTAAAAAAATTACTGGCCATACAGACAACCTAGTATTCTTTTTAGCCCTTTCTACTGAAAAAGAAGTACGTCTTCTTAATATTTCTGACGCCTTGACTGTTTACAGGATACACAATAGCGCGACAAATATTGTTCAACGGGTTCCTAATATCGTTGTGCGGGAGTTTAGAATTAAACAACTCTCTGATTATGTGCATTCTTCAAGAATTATTTCTGAAATCATGCAAGAACCCGAGGGACATACATTAGCGGTTTCTTTTCTAACATATGATAATACTTCACTTTACAATGTTAAAAAAGAGTATAAGAAATTAATAATGGAAACAGTTAAGCTCCTGACAAAAGGTTATCTTAAGAAAATTGAATGTAATTTAAATAAAAGAATGATTATCTATACTAGTTTTTTTTCATTTGCACTTTTTTATGCTTTATCCAAGCGATTTCCTTTTCTCTGGAAATTGAGTTTTGTATTTCCAGAGGTTGAATCATTCAAGCAATGAAATGTTTTGAAATCTTATTATTAATGCGAGTAAGCCCTTGTATAACACAGGACATTAGTATTAGATTACTTGTAATACTATTTCTGTTTGTAGGTTCATGACTAACATCGATATTGAAGGGCTGATGAATCCGTAGAAATGTGAAGGGTTCGTTGAGATCAGATAGAGGATATGAGCGATTACGTGTTTGAATTTGATGGAGTCAGGTAATGTGGTTTCCAATCGCTTGTTCTCTCTTCCATCCAAGGTTATGTACTAGAAGAGGCTTGCGGAGGCAAGCATGGGAAGCCCGAAGACGGAGTCAAAGTTTTGATGAACTTCTCTGATGAATGAAAGACCGGAGAGGAAATCTGAACTGAATTACCCAGCAGCTATTGCTGTAAGACGGCAGAGATATCGAAATGAATTGATTAGAAATCTTGTATTAGAAACGCCATAAAGCAAACTGGAGGCATGACACTGGCAAGGAGATACTTTTTGATTATTTCAAGGAGGAGGTAAAAGAAATCCGCGTCGCATAAGGAGGGTGAACAAATCAGAAAAAACATGAAAGGCACTGGGTTCTCTCATTAAAGGAACGATTTCCATATAAATAGATTAATCCATCATTGATTTCAACTGCATAGTCAGAAAAGTATGCACAAATAAAGGAAGCAGGCCTCGTAAACTAATTACGTGATTCCACAAAAGATCTTCTACTTTAGAGCTGCCGAACTGGATAAGCCAAGGCTTTTACGATCCTAAGAAGGCACAAATTCTGGATGTGCATACGTTACCATAACACTGAATATAGAATATTGAGAATTAGCCCTCTCCCAACGACTCTTCATCCTTGGACACATCGTGTAAAGTTGTAAGATTTCTGAGGAAAAACCGAAAAACAATCGTTCCGGTAAGATCTCCACGGCATTTCCTAGAACTCATTTTTAGAAGAGGGATGGTGGTACACGGCATGAAAATAATTTGCTGGGATTAACCGTAACTAAAAGCTACAGAAGTATGAGAAAAACAGTCAAATAATACATCAAAAGAGGATTTAACGTAATAATACTCAGTTACTTATGACTATAGCGATAGATATCAACGCTCTTTGGGCAAATTAACGTATTAAACTAGCTAATTACACAGAAAAGTATTAGGGACAAAATCTAATTATTGATTAAGATGCTTCCCTAAAAACTGTACATGCTATCTTTCAAGGACTTAAAAAAAAGCTACTATGTGTTTAGAGCTGTTAAGAAGGGTTTCTCCATAACTAAATCATTATCTTTATGGAAAGAAAATGGACTTAACAAGATTGATATGACCTTCAAAGATGGGACTGATTTTCATGACGTCCCGTTAGGCTGCGCTTGGGCTCTAATAAGCTATTATTACTGGTCTCATAAACTGGAATGCTACAGCGTCGAAGATATTAAAGATCTAAATAATATTGGCAATTATATTTATCAGCGGTTACATGAAAGTTTTGACCATTGGCCAAGGCAAGGATGGGGGATGCAAGGTACACATGGTATTTTGTATGCAATCTTAAAAAAATATAGGCCCAATACTTTTCTTGAAACAGGAATAGCAAATGGCTATTCAGCCGCAGTTATTTTATCCGCTATGAAGAAAAATGGAAAAGGATCGCTAACAAGCATTGACATAACAGATAAATTTGAATTTTTTGGGAAAAGGCAAAAAGTAGGATGGATTGTTCCAGACAATCTTGCGACTGTGTGGGAGATAAAGATAGGACCAACCAAGGAAATCCTTCCAAAAATTGAATCTAATTTTGATATGTTTTACCATGATTCTGATCATAGCGAAGAAAACATGCTGTTTGAATTTGAATGGGCCAACGCACATCTAAAGCTCGGAGGGGTATTGATATCCGATGACATCGACTTGAATGGGGCTTGGGATCTGTTTTTAAAAAGACACAAACAATATAGAGAGATTGTTAGGAGTGTTACAACTGGAGTTGCTTTAAAAATAAACTAGAGCAATTAGATCGCGTCAAGTTAAGATCTCCATGTGATATGTATATATTGACTCTATTTTACACTCTATAATATACATTTATTTGAACCTGAAAATTATATCATTTACTTTGGGGGTATACATGATTCTTAATGAGTAATAGTTTCAAACAGTCATATAGACAGAACGTCCCAAGAACAAAGTAGTTCAAGATCGACATCCCAAGAAAAATAAGAAGAAGAGGGGGCTTACTGAAAAGAAGAGGAGGCAAATTACTTCTGCATTCTTCTTCCATTTAATCTCATTTTGAGATAAACAATACATAATACCATAGGACAATTCTGTCTCACCATTTAGGGGGCAGACTCGAATTTAATTAACATATTCTTGAAGGACATTGGAATAAAACTAGTCAGCCCTTCAGTAAAATGACATACCTGAAGGAATAATCCAGGAGAAAAGCATCTAAGTCAGGTTTCTTTTCACACAAGAAATTCCTTGTGAGAATCATGACAAGATGAAGATCAGACAGGATTGAAGTATCGGGCTTGCGCACAGAATTGATTCACAATCATATGCTGATAAATGGTTAGATGCAACTTTTGTCCAAATGTCAGTCTTGGAGACTAAATTTTTACTATTAAACGTATTAGGTAACCCAAGAGCCAAGATATAAAAAGTGTCAACTCCATACAGATCAACGATTAAAATTGGTGCCTTTATGTTAAAAGTTTCCTTAATTTATCCGCAATCAAAAATAATGACAGGTTATGGAAATTATGCCGATAGACTTTTCAGGGGACTTTCAGCTATACCTGATATAAATGTGGAAAAGTTGCCTATCAATAAAATTGAAATAAGTCCACTGGGCAAACCCTTGTTTGGATCACTGAGCCAAATGATTGGCTCTAAAATTACTAAACCGACCGGAAATATAGTGCACTCATTAACGCCAGGAGTAATAAACAGTAAAACGGATATTGTGACTTTACATGATTTGGTGCCTTTATTGATGCAAAAACAGTTCGCGAACAGTTTATATCGTAAGCTTGGTTATAAGCGACTGTTCACCTCAATACGCAATGTGAAGTACCTAATTGTTTTTACGAAAGTCGCAAAGAGAGAGGTTATTGAGAGATTAAATGTTGAACCTGAAAAGGTAGCGGTGGTACCCCAATCCGTTGATCACAGCGTCTTCTTTAGGGAACCAGACAATAAAATTAAGGAAAAAGGAAAAAATCTTATCCTGGCTGTCGGAGATTTGAATCCAAGAAAGAGGTTTGATATCCTCTTTCGATCCGTTCGAGGGAGGGAAGACTTGCAAGTAGTACATGTGGGTCCGGAAAACTCTTGGTCAAAACAAAAAGAGCTACTAAAAAATCAGATCAAAGATCAGCCTAATGTGAAAATGCTTGGTCCAGTCAATAATGATCTCCTCCGACACTATTATTCATCTGCTGATCTTTTTGTCCACTTGTCTGAAGCGGAAGGCTTTTCATCACCTACCGTTGAGGCTATGGCTTGTGGTACAAATGTACTTGTGAATAATTTGCCGTTGTTCCATGAGACACTTGAAGATAAGGCAAGCTACACATCTCTTGAACCTTTAGACGTTATAAATGCGATTGATTCTGCACTTGCCAATAAAAAAAATTCAGAGGACCTAATTAACTATACTCAAAAATATTCAATAAAGCAAATGGGAGAAAACACTTACGAAGTTTACAAAAAAGCGCTTGGTTTAAAATAACTCATTGGGGAATGAAATCGTTGAATTTTCGAGTTGACTTTTTATAGAACGATGACCTTATAATATCCGGCACAACTTTTCTGATTATATCTAGCAAAGACCAGTAAGTAATAACATTTAATCTTTTAAAAAGAGAAAGGATAGCATATTTAATTAAAGAGCTCGTGTGAACCATATCATCTACATCATCACTAAAGAAATATACTAGGAGTTTGCCATGTGTAATTTCCCATTCAATCAGATACTTGGTCACGTGATTGTTGAAATAATACAATACTCCCTGCAAGCTTTTTAAGCTTCTCAGATAGAACTCATTTCTTGCCCTCAGGAAATCATTCCTGTTAGTGAACCGAGTAGTTAAGCTTTCATGTACCCTGTATCTGGTGAGGTGCCTAGAGTCAAAATATAGGGAGCCACCAGATTCTACAGAAAGCAAGAAGGTTATTTTGTCCAAAGAAGCAAAGGATCTCCTTATAACGCACAAGTTGCTCCTTAATAAGGACGCCCTGCAAGAAATCGCACTCATGTACCAGTCCAGTTTATATTTCATAACAAGTTTGAAATCACCAGAATCGAAGTACTTCTTAATTACAGTTTTAGGAATGTTTGTTGACAATCCTTTAACATATTCGTTACCTAACTCATCTATTGCTGAAATAGATGAATGGTGATAGATTATGTTTTTGTCTTTGAATACTTCTATCAATCCGGAAATCTTATTAAACGAGAATTCGTCATCGTCGTCTAAAAAGGAAATCACTTCACCTTTACTGTTATCGATTCCAATCGCTAGTTTTGCCCCAAATGATTGTTCATCCGTGTAGAAACAAGTGACCCTCTCTCTTTTCAGGAATGTATCGATGACTTCATCCGTAAAGTTCTTTATAACGATAATTTCATAATAACTTCGGCTGGAATCCTGATTCAGGACCGATTTTACAGCGTTAAGAAGATATTTTTTTCTATTGTGGGCAGTTATAACTACAGATATGAAAGGATCCATCAGGCTATATAATATTTACTAGTATAATTCTTTCAGCCAAAGTGAATTTTTTGACTGAGGGCATTATAAACCAATTTAACTCCTTCATCTATTGGAATGGGGTTTATAAGGACCGAGTTTTTAGCGTGCAATTCTTCTGCTTCTTGAACGACGTAATTTTTGTAAGTAACCTTCAATTTTTTTCCGGATACATTTTCCACAAGAGAAATAAGTTGGTTTACAGAGGTACCTACTCCCGTGCCTACTTCATATGTCCC
Organism: Thermoplasmata archaeon; assembly: GCA_021835265.1. Next base: position 1,260 of record JAKBQK010000375.1, on the reverse strand, counting down.
CTCCTTCAACTGACCAGAGACTATTCTATAAATTAGTCCTGCGACATCTGAAACGTGTGTATAGTCACGAATGTGCTCGCCATTTCCGTATATTGTTATCTCGGAATTCTCAGCTGCAGCTTTGCAGAATATATATAACGCCCCCTTCCCACTGTCCTCTCCATAGATATTGTATAGCTTAAGTATTACTGCTTTCAAACCGTAAAGCTTTTCGTATAGTTGAATCCACTCTACCGCATTCTTTTTTGCTAGTGAATAAGGATTAGTTGGTTCTTCGATCGATCCTGAAGTTGGAAACACAATCATAGAACCATCCTTCCTAGCTTTTTCCAGCATTCTCATAGTCAGATCAAGACCATCCACGAAATACTCATAGGGCTTGTCCAAGGAATTCCGAATAAGAGTTCTTGCTCCGAAATGTACTATAAAGTCGTATCTTTCGTTCTTAATTGGATCTCCAAGATCTACCCCATCCACGGTATATCCATGTTGCGTCAAAAGGGCTAAAATGTGCCTTCCAATAAATCCCTTATGTCCTGTAAGAAGAATCTTTGTCATTTCTTGATAATTCCTCGTTGACATCTTAATCATTTAATCTATTATTTTAATTGCGTATTCACTGGGGTAAAGATATAACTGAGAAATATAAATAATTGTATTTAAAGCTGGTAGGGCATCATCTCAATTCTTTTCTATTATGTTTATTTATATTCATAACAGACAAATCCGATACGACAATTGCCGCAATTATAGCGCATAAAAAAAGTTTAGTTAAGCCTTGGAACCCAAACTATGAACTTATTTAGGTATCAAGCGAACTCTTTCTCTGTGTTAACAAAAGGGTCTTAATACGTCAATTTTTCTATGTATAGAACATAACAAAGAAAATAGAGAGGGTACATCCTGCCACTCCAAAGGAAGATGCATCCATTGAATCATTCAATTCCATGCAGGAGAAGGAAGTGATAAGGAGGTTCGAAGTCTCTTCCCTTGAGAATACAGAGAACACAACATTGATCTGGATCCACTCCCTTCAGACAGTTTTCTGGCTTCATTCGAGTAATTCGACATGTTTGTACCTCCCAATTTCTTTTTCGATCCATTTCTTCCTGAAATCTTCATTCGCTATTGCTGATTCAAACTCCTCAGGTGTCATATAATTCAATGAGGAATGCGGCCTCTTTGTGTTGTAGTCTGAGATAGCCCATTCCATGTACTTTCTGAAATCTTCAAAGCTCACGAATTCCCTTGTATAGATAT
>JAKBQK010000190.1 GCA_021835265.1 Thermoplasmata archaeon | reverse complement strand
AGTCCCTTAAAAATTACAATGTGGTGCCTATTTCTCATTCCAGCAACGAGAAATACGATTCATATTTTGGTACATTTAAAGTGAAAGGTATCAAGGTTGAGGTAATGGGAGATTTAAGGGTCTTTAGGAGTGGAAAATGGAGTACAATACAGAACCCCTCCACTGTTGATATCGTTAATACGAATTTGGAAGGGGCCTCCATTCCAGTCGTGTCTGTAAAGAGCCAGAATGAAAGCGGATATCTAATCGAAAGACTGAAAAAGAGAGATTAGCATCAAGTCGATTTATTTCCTGCACTTGTTTCAGATAGGAAATAAAGAGCTTTCTGGAAAGTTCTTGAATATTGTAAATGGCAAATGGAGGCTGTTACTAAACCTGTAATTTTAGTAACGCCACTAAACACTGGATTTTGATAACATATGCGTCCCTAAATTCTATGAATTAAATGACATCCTCCTTTGACTACGTTCTGGCAAGCACTCAGGAAGAGGTCATACAGTGCTCCAACATAAGATACACGAAGAGAGAGATACACATAAGGTCGGAACTGGAAAAAGCGACAGAAGATGTGACAGATTATGTCAATCTGGGTCTTCTAAGGCAAATCGTCATCTATGGATACAAGGGATCTAAGAAGATGCTCAGCGCCCTCATCATGGTGAAGGCCCTAAAGGACATGAAATCCGTCCCGTATTTCTATGTTAACTTGATGGAGAAATCAACATAAATCAAAATCTATCGAAACATAGCTCACATGTTCGGCAAAGGATATGAGGTGAAGGAAGTGAAGAACAGATGCTATGAGATGCTTCCAGCAGGGTTTCTCGTTGTCCTGTACGAGGTTGATTTCCTCCAGGATTATGATATCCTCTACCACATAACGAGGCACTCCAAAGCCAATATCATCCTGCTGACGCAGAAGGTATACTGGTACAAGAATATGAATGATGAGAGCGTTAAGACTTCACTGAAGCATAATTATATAGTATTCCATGAATACAGCACTGAAGCAGGCTTAAGTGGAGATGGGAGGCGACCCGCTCAAGAACACTGAAGATTAGGATTTGCTGATAGTGGCAGTACTAGTCAAGAATCAGAATACCAACATGGCGTATTCCGAAATTTCGGCATTCGTTCATTTCTTACTCAGAGGAGTGAGCAGGTCCACAATCTTCCAGAACGTTAACTACTTGCAGAACCTTGGTCTTGTCGCACTGATCAAGAAGAAAATAGGCATATATTATATGATGGGGGTCACAAATGTTATTATCTGATGCTTCTATTGTATCTGGAGACCTTAAAAAGAGGCCTTAATTAGCACTCAATATCATGGTGTTTTAAATGGTTGATTCATTTGAGGAAAAAAGTGATCCCACTCATAGAAGTGGAAATGGACAAAGGAAATCCCTAATTGAAGAGTTGCCAAAAATAGTAGAAAGAGGAAAAAAAGAGGCTCAAAAAACCCTTGACGGACTCTCTAAGACGCAAAGAATAACTCTTCAAACTAATGAGTTGGTACTGCCGACTAAGTCCGTTGGGGGGCTAACCAAGTTCACGGGACAATCTGTAAAAAGAGAAGATAACAATGAGTTTCTTAACAGACTCATATACGGCGACAATCTGCTTGCGATTCAGGCACTTCTAACTGGGGACCCAACAACAGGACTTCCCTCAATGAGAGGAAAAATAGACCTTATTTATATTGATCCACCTTTTGACAGCAAGACAGATTATAGAACAAAATTACATCTTCCATCTGCTGAGATTGAACAAAAGCCATCGGTCATAGAGCAGTTCGCTTACTCCGATACTTGGAAAGATGGGACTAAATCATATTTAGAAATGATTGTTCCAAGATTAATTTTGATGAGAGAGCTTTTGTCTGAGCACGGTTCAATATATGTTCACATAGACTGGCATGTTGGGCATTATGTAAAAGTGATTATGGACGAGATCTTTGGCAAGATTAACTTTGTCAATGAAATTATTTGGAAAAAAACAAATAGTCCTAAAGCTCAATCTAAGGGTTTTGGTACTCAGCACGATTCACTTTTCTTATATTCTAGAGGGACTCAAGTTATATATAATTCCGTTAAACGTGAACCGGATGCTGATTATTTAAAATCATTTGGTATGGATGACAACGATGGAAGGGGATCATACCAAAGCGTTGCATTAGTAGCAGGAGGCATTCAACGTTCTGAAAGGAGAAAAGTCTTTGAATTCCAAGGTGTAACAGCAGCATGGTTATATAGTCCGGAAAATCTTGAAAAATTTTGGAACGAAAACAGAATCATTAAGACAAAAAGTGGATATAGATTGAAAGTTTATCTTAAGGAACTCAGAGGACCCTTGGTCTCTGACATATGGGTTGATAGGGACGTAAGTCCATTGCAAGGACAATCAAATGAAAGAGTTGAATATGACACTCAGAAACCAGAGGCACTTCTATCTAGAATTATTTCCTCAGGAAGTAACGTGAATTCAATTGTTGCAGATTTCTTCTCAGGATCCGGAACTTTAGGATCAGTGGCAGAAAAACTTGGAAGAAGATGGATAATGTGTGATCTTGGGAAACCTGCAATCATGATATCTAGAAAACGTCTGATAGATCAGGATGCAAAGCCATTTCTTTATCAATCAATTGGAGACTACCAGAAGGAACAGTTTGAAAGATCACAATTCAGGCGTGTAGGAGACCTTACTCACGTTGTGATTAAGCTGTTTGATGCGCTTCCTTTTCCAATGCAGGAAGGCACTCCTACCAATCTAGGATATATGAAACAGAGTAAAACTTTGGTATTGGTTGACTCTCACACTAAAATTACAGGTTATGCTACACTCAAAAAGGCTCAGGAGCTCAGAGCTTCTTTCATGGGAGGGTGGGAGAAGATAGTTGTTCTGGGATGGAACTTTGAGACAGACATCGGTAAGATCATAAACAGCCTGAATGATAAAAACCTCGAGGTACTGGTGATTCCCCCCGACCTGCTGGAAAAGCTAAGGCACAAAGCGGACTGTGAGAAACTCGTGAAGGAGGGCAGTGTTAGATTCAGCCCCTTACAATACCTCACTGTTAAACCGATCCTCAAGAATACAGTGGAAGACGACATGGAGGAGTTAAAGATTGAACTTGAAAACTACGTTCTACTGTCTCCTGATGCACTACCACTGGATAAGTCAGACAAAGATAAACTTGAAAAAATCATCAAAGAAGATCCCTTGAGTCTCGTCGAGTACTGGAGTATCGATCCCGAATATGATGGAGAAACATTCAGGAGCAAATGGCAAGATTACAGGGAAAACCATGAAGGGACATCGAAAGTGGACAGAAAGGTTAAGCTTCTCGTGACAAAGGCGCATGGAAAGAGAAAAGTCTGCATAAAGGCAGTGGATGTGTTCGGGTTTGAGAGTGCGACAGTGGAAGAGGTATTCTGATGGTAAACGTTAAATCTACAGGTACAAAAGACACCCCGCTGAAGCTTGCAAGGAGGATAACGGAGCAAGCCATTGGATTGTGGAAATCTGGAAATTTTCTTCAGAAAGTTACGCCGATTACTCGGGAACTGCTTAAGTTCTGGGATCCCGATGGAGCGTTTGCGGACGAGAGAAATGTAAATTTTCACGAAGGGCAGTGGCAATCTATCTTGAACGTAATCTATGTCCACGATATACTCAAACTTACCAGTGTCGGAGAGATGTATGCACAGATCTATCCAGAACTGCTAGCACAAATGAACATGGCTGATCTGAAACGGGACAAGTACGAGCATCCAAAGTACTGTATAAAAATGGCCACGGGAACGGGTAAAACATGGGTACTGGACGCATTACTAATCTGGCAATACCTGAACTCAAAGTACGAAAACAATGAAAGTGTAAGATATTCCAAGAATTTCTTGCTGGTCGCACCCGGTATCATAGTCTATGAAAGGTTGTTGGACGCGTATCTTGGAAAACGCAAAGAAGACGGGATCAGGGACTTTGAACAGTCCGATTTCTGGAAATTTGAGAAACTCTTTATCCCTCCAGTCTATAAAAACTCTATTTTTGGTTTCATTCAGAGTTGTGTTTCTCAAAAAGAAGAGATAGGACGAAAGGTCACCGGAGAAGGTTTGATCGCAATTACGAACTGGCACTTGCTTGCAGAGGAAGAAGACGAAGAAGAGCCTGTTTCTGCGCTGGACAGACCGTACCTTATTGTCAAAAAACTGCTGCCAATTACGCCTGGGACTTCGCAGGGACACTCCTTGGATGAACTAGACAATCGATATCTAAGGGGACAGGAACTTGACTACTTATCAAATCTTCCTGATCTTGTTGTGTTCAACGATGAAGCACACCATCTTGGGGAGATGAAGAAGTCAGATGAGACTATAGAGAAGAAATGGCAGGAAGCTTTAGACAAAATTTCGAAAAACAAAAAGTGTCGTTACGTGCAATTTGATTTCTCCGCCACACCATACATGGCGACAGGAAGTGGGCAGAACGACGTAAGAAATTACTTTCCACACATCATAGCTAATTTCGAACTAATAGATGCCATCAAGAAAGGACTTGTCAAGACTGTTGCGATAGACAAGAGAAAGGAATTCGGCGCATTTCCTCTAGACTTCAAGGCGGAACGAGAAAGTAAGAGAGTTACTAGCCTTTCTGAGGGACAAAAAGTCATGTTAAGGGCGGGAATCGCTAAACAAAGAATGCTTGAAAATGAATTTACAGAGTTAGATTCTACTAAGTATCCAAAGATGCTCATAGTTTGCGAAGACCATTGGGTTGTTCCTTTGGTTATCTCATTTCTTATCCAAGAAGGTTATTTAGAAGAAGAAGTACTTGAGATACACTCGGACAGGAAAGGCAGCGTTAGCGAGGAAGAATGGAAAAAGATAGAACAAAGACTCTTCGACATAGATAAGCACGAGAAACCGAAAGTCATAGTGTCGGTACTCATGTTAAGAGAAGGATTTGACGTCAATAACATATGTGTAATTGTGCCACTTAGATCCACATCTTCATCAATTCTCCTGGAACAACTCATAGGAAGGGGACTAAGGATTATGTGGCGAGAACTTCCAATATACGAAGAAATGAGATCAAAGAACAGGAGAAATCTTCTGTTTAAAAAGGAGGCACCAGATACTTACATAGACATTCTGAGCGTGATCGAACACCCGAACTTTATCAAGTACTATGAAGAACAACTTAATGGTGCATTCGGTGAAATTACGGAGGAACCAACTAAAAGCAAAATTGTGGGAGACTTGACTAAAGTAGGTCTCAAGTCAAATTACAAAGATTACGATTTATTCTGGATAATTGTATTGCAGGAAAAGGAGGAGGAGCTTGCAGTCCCCGATCTCTCCATTGAAACACTCGAACCGTTTCCTGTGAAACTTGAAGAACTAAGACCCTTGGTAAAGAACAATGGAGACACCTTTTATAGCGAAGAGCTGACAGCAAAGACGACCTTTGGTGAATACTTAGTCACAGCAGACATATTCACTGCCAAGAGTTATAATTCATTCATTCAGAAAGTTGTGAATGCAGTTTCAGTTATCCATGTGAATGCAAGAGGAAGAAAGCAGAGAGATTTTCCAGTAATGCAGGTCAATTCAGCCCTCATCGCAAAGCTTACAGATGAATACATAAGACATAGACTCTTCGGGGAAGAATTTGACCCGCTCAAGGACAATAATTGGCGTATCCTGCTCATAACACAACAAAGCCTTATTAAGCATATTGTTAGCAACATTGCCCATGCTGTTTACGATTCAATGAAGAATCTTAAGGTCAATGAGGCAAAGATTGTGAAGAAATATTTCTCAGAGATTCCTGAAATACGCATAAGACAAACATACGCAATAAGCGTTGCAAAGAATATCTATGAGAAAATTTACTATCCATCTCACAGTGGCGGATTTGAGAAGGACTTCATTGAGTTCATAGATGCGGACTCAAAAGTTAAAGCATTTGTGAAGATAAACGAATACTACAATGATTTTGCTAATATCATCTATATCCGGGACGATGGACTGTTAGCACATTACTACGCTGATTTTTTGATCAGGGCATGTGACCATATTTACCTAGTTGAGACAAAATCTGAAAGAGATATGGGCAACAAGAACGTGCAAAATAAGAGACTGGCAGCAATAGATTGGATAGATAAGGTGAATGATCTTGAGCCCCAAGAGAGAATGAACTGTGAATGGAGCTATGTGCTTCTGAGTCAGAACATATTTGAGCAGATGAAGAAGCAAGGAGCCACCACTTGTGAGATATTGGAATATGCCAAACTCACCAAGGCAAAGGTGAGGAGTACACTTGGAGATTACACAGGCTTTAAGGACTATTGAACGCAGAGTAAAAGTTGGTATTCATGAGTTAACAACGTGGAATCTACGGAAGCATTCGAGAAGGAATTCTCCAGAAATCATAAGGAAAAGAAAGAATGGTTGCAACACTTAGAAGAGACTGTAACAGAACCCGCAATATGGAGAGCCGATGAGATACTTGTTTCACATTCTATGGTAATTCAGAATTTGTCATTTCAGAGTTGGGTATAAAATAAACGATGAGCATAAGAAAGCGTGGCTCATAGCAATCTTTCACAAAGAAAAAACCAACACATATTATTAAACCTTCTTTAGGACCTCTCTAACGTTCATGATTCTTTCCATCAGTATTTTTCTGCTCGCTTCCTTTCCAGTTGAACCATTACATACTCATTTTCAAGCGTCTCAATGCTATTCAGATCGGACTTTGGTATGCTTACAAGTCTTGACTGTTTTACTGTGGTCATAATATACTCCATATTCTTTCAGATTTTAATATCTTTAGGTAATCTCCTGCTTCAATTCATCCTGCCTTTCAGTCACCCCCTCCCCTCTTAGCCTTCGTCAATTACCATGGCCCTTCATGGAACAATGTTAGAAGATTGGGTTTTCTATTCTTCAGGTGAGTATATGAGAGAGACAAGAGGTTCGAAAGCACCATTTCAGCCCTTTAATATATATCCATTCCTTATCTAAAATGCAGATACACAGAATCCTTTTATACAAAATTAAATATAAAAAATTATAGAATCTATAATTTATTGTTTGCTTACCAATGAAGAAATTGCATTTACAATCTCATCCTCCATCATCCTAGTTCTTTGATCGCCCTTATCTAAAATTTCCTTGAGAAAACTTTTCGAATACTTGCCTTCTAACAAACCTTTAAAATTTCCAAGTTTCTTGTAAAGGACAATAACATCATCTCTCAGAAGATTTCTATTTGTATCTTTTTCTAAGACTTCTAATATCTCTTCATTATAGTGACCATACAAAATATATCTACTAAGCTTGCGGATGCTTTGGATGAGTTCAGAATTCCCAAATATGGAATCTCCAGCAATGTAACACGCGGTGAAAACCCATGCAGAGTAAGTTGAAAGAAAGCCATCAATTTTTGTGTATGCCCTTAGAAAATCTCCACCCAATTTTATGTTCCCATTAGCTATATCTTCTATAAGCACTCCAGATACCCAACCCCTTAGTATCCAATGATCAGTGTCATCGAAGCTTTCACCTCCAAAGATATAGCGTTCGAGTGGAAGGTTCAACATACGCAGCATTTCATTAAAAAAAAGATAAGAGCGAGAATCTGGTTTCAATATTTCTTGGCCTTTTACTTTAAAGCTATTGTAGTCTTCTGCAATAACTTTTAACTGTTTTCTAAGATTGTAACATGTCTCTGGTCCAAATCCCGTTTTATAGACTGTTTTCCCCCAACTAGTAACAACCAGTAACTTAGCTTTCCTATTTACTGTTTCAAAGAAAATGAGTCTCTTCTCCACTAGATTAAGAAGTCTCCTGACACTTATTTTTTGCTCATTGGTTTCAGGGCCGAGAAATATAAGGCTATCTATCAAATCTGAATCAATGTCTGGCAAAATCCCCTCCTCTAAACATGCTAACAAAGCCGACGAAATTGCCTCCAAATATGCTAAGAATATTTTAAATTTTCTTTTGTTATCTTCACTAAGCTTCTCTTCCCAACCTTCTTCAGGAGTGGGTTTTCCTTCTTTCCAGATGTTCCATTCTGAGATCGCTTTCCATAGAATTATACTAGATTCCACAGCAGAGGTTATAATAGGTTCTATATCTTCATTCTTCGTCAACGCATAATCTTCAGCAAGCCCCTTTGGTGTTTGATCCTCTTTCTTTCCAGATTCATTAATTGCTATTACTACCTGTCCTTCAGTGTGGAAAAATGGCCTGCCTGCTCTTCCAATTATGTTCAGAAATTGACTTTTTTCCATGTTTCTGTATCTTGTGGAAAGTTTAGGAATATACACAGTTTTAATAGGTAAGTTAACTCCTTCAGATAAGGTTGAAGTTGAAAGTATTATGCCTATAGCTCGTTGCCTGATCCCTGTTTCCACTATTTTTCTTGCAGCATAAGGCAATTCGCCCCAATGAACTGCAATGCCCTTTTCGAAGGCTTTAGAGAGCTTATTTTCCTTTCCTGCTAAGCGTGAAAATCGATCACTTAATTCTTTGAGGGCTTGCTTATTAAATGTTTGACCATTTGGTAGAGCATGCATATACTCCTCAGCAAGATCTATTAATCTGTTACCGCCATATTTATACCCTCTCCATGTCATATTATAGTGCAATACCTGATCTTTTTCTTCTTCAAGGAAAGTCTTCACTATTTGGACTCCAGCTTTGTTGCTTGCATTTCGTCTCAGACCTTTTGGCATATAGACGTTTCTGTACGTACCGTCGTTGAATGAAACTGTAACTTTCGGTCGCTCATCGATTGAAACTGTTCCTATTCTGGCAGGTGTTGGCTTCCACTGTGTTGAGAATGGATCAGATGAAAGTACCCATTTACTGAGCCAGTTGAAATCAGACTTTCTTACAATCGCACTCATAAAAAGAACTCTCGTCCCGTATCTCTTATAATATCGCTTGATGGATAACTGTATCTTGATTCCTCGGTATGATGATCTAATTGAGTGAAATTCATCAACAACTAAACCTGCAACAGTATGGTCAAAGAATGAATTTCGCATCAAGATGTCAAATTTTTCTGGAGTCAAAACTATAACATTATTGTTCTCCAGTGCGTTCTCTGTATCGAATGATACATCACCTGTCAACTGACAAACGGAAATTGACGAACCTTTCCATTCATATGCATGGTGGAGATCTGAACTCTCTTCAGAGGCTAAAGAACGCGTAGGTACTACCAAAAGTACTTTTCCATTTGGGTTATCGATTAGAGATTTTAGGATGAAAAGCTCGGCTATGAGGGTTTTGCCACCACCAGTAGGCATCGTAATTAATTCGTACATATTGTTTAACGCGTTATGTGTTATTATTGCTTCATATTGTGAAGGAAATAGAAAAGGTTTATTTTCTTGAATTCTGTGATTGGCCCACTCCTTAAACAGTGGAGGAAGCTTATTCTTCCATAGTATTTCACCAATATTCCAGATAGATAACAATTGCAAACTTTTGACTGTTCTCATAAATGACTCCAAGAACATTAAGTATTCAGGATCCCCACAGTCTTTGCTTAACTGAATGGAATTCTCCATCAATGATGTGAGATTCTCGGCGCTCTTTTCTCCATTAATTATTTGGTGTTCAATCGATATGAAGGTCTGGTAAACGAAGACTAAAGATAGCAAAATCATAACACTCAATACGGAAGGCGACTTTTCCTGAGTATTTTTGAGAATATTTCGTTTTTCCTCGTCTTTGTAAACCTTACTCAATCTCGAAACTTCTTGGTATTTAGAACTAAAAAATAGTTGAAGTAACCTTACTATCCTATAGGTTGGTGAGGATTCAACATTGCTGGGTAACTTTGCATCGGGTCTAGAAATAATTGCAGCCGCAATTCCATGTCTACCACATCGATAATATTCCATCGCAGCTAGATTTAGCAAATAAGTTCGGTTGATTGTGGTTGTCACTTGTTCGTTTGAATCGTATCTATTAGCTAATTCAACAGACTTTAAGATTGAAGATGCGCCTTCAGTACCGATTTCTGTCCATTCATCGGTTAATCCCCGGCTATTATTGAATTTCATATCTGATTCAATGAAAAGTTCCAATGCCATGTGTATCAGATCCTTATGCAGTGTCTGGGCATTTTGAATATCGCCCAATTCGTAATATTTTTGGAGTGATTCTATAAGAGATCGTGTTTTTTCAAACATTTATGGTGCACCCATATACTCATCAACAAAAGTTTCAATAGCAAATAGCTCTTTAAATCTAGTTTCAAGTTCTTCTAATATTAGTAGCAATAATTTACAAGGTCTATTTGAAGAAGAGTCCCCGGGATCTGCTAGTGTCATTATTGACTGCCACGGCTGACTTTCTTTCGCTACCACAGCGCCAAGTCTTTCAAAATAATCTTCTTTAAACTTTACACCGTCCTCTGAAATTATATTATTCTCCCTTATGTACTTAAGGAGTCTAGAAGTGAACCCAATGTAAGAATAATCGCCAACTGAGAGGTTAAACTTACCTTCAATGCGATTTAATATCAGCTGATTTTTGAGCTTTTTCAGCGTTAGGTCTTTGTGTGTAGAAGTTCTACGAGTCTTCACTTCAACGTAAATGATTGTGATGCTAGAAAAATCCGAAACGTTTCCTCCTATCAGGTCTACTCCTTGAGATATAGTAAATGGGCTATCTTTCCAGCCTGCATGCGTTAGAATTATTCCTAATTTTTTCTCTAAATAGTAACTAACACAAGCCTCTCCAAATGCAGAAACTGTAGATTTACCTAATTCATCCTGAGCTATCTTCCATAATCGTGCCTTTTCATTGATATCTCCACTTAGGATTGAGATTCCCTTCTTTACAGCTTCTTGATCAAGTTTTCTACTTTTGACATAATATTCTCTGAATTTCTTATACTCTTCGTCGCCTATTGTTAAGTTGATCAAAATACCCTGAAGACTATTATACATAGGTTTATAATTCCTCCAATCTACTCTTTGTAATTTAAACCTCCCAAATGATGAATTCCATCATTTGTGAAATCTTAGATTTGTTCGCCTTTTTGTCGTTTCCATTTGTTTTATCTATAAACTAATGACATAAAAAGTTTAGGTATCTCATATATTATCTTGTGAGCTATAATTTCCTCTTTCTTTTCTTAACAAAGTAGTTAGCGTTTATATTCGATTAAAACTTTAAGCAAATTGCGACCGGCCCAATCGTCAAACTAAATCTCAATAACTTGAATACCAAGCTTTTTACATTTCTTTTGTAGTATTTTATCAAAAGTGGCTAAAGGTACATTTCTCGAAAATGCATCATATGCTATTATCCAGTCATTGAAGTCTCTAAAACTTAGCTTGTTTTCAACCATGAATGAGGATATCTTCTCCATCATCTTTTCAGATAGCCAGGAAACTGTGAAATAATCACTATGCAATAATTCATAAATTTTCATTCTAACATTTTCATTATCTATTCCATACTTGGGAAGCACAAAACCAAGTTCAACAATTGACAGTGAATTTATTATGGGATCTTCCGACTCGTCAATAAATTCACCTGCTCTATCATGATACTGAGAATCCTCTATGGTATCATATACCAGAACATTGGTGTCAATCAGCACTGTCATTTGCTGCTCTCCTCCCATCCCTTCCTTATTTCACTGTCCGCATCCAGGGATGATAGATTCTCTTTTGCCTTGAAAGTAATTCGCTTCTTGCGTTTTCCTGTAGAGTTTATTTTGGTCCTGAGTCGTTGATTGATGATCTTCGACATATTCCTAGTACTGCCATACTTTTCTATGGATTCTTTAACGATCTCAGCGTAGATTTCATCGTCAAGGTTGATCGTGGTTTTGACCATGAATGTTAATCCTAATACTATATAAGCATTTAATGGTAAACTGTCATGAATGCAATTCAAACGCATTATAATACTTGTCTGGAAATCCTATTTCAAGGTTTTTTTTAAAAATCTAATCAAATCCTAGTTTCTCTGTATATAACAGAAATGCTACCTCATTGATCTTTATTAAATCCCTGGGAAAATAAAGCGTTTTCGAACGATGGCCCCTTTAGAACTTGAGCTCATCGTCGTTTAGACTTCAAATCCGTCATTGCTTATCCTGAAAGCTCAACCCTTTAACCTCCAGTGTTTGTGATGAAACTTTTTAAACTCATAGTAACCCAACAGGTGGTCTGCAGGATTTCAAGAATTCAACAATAAGTCTTTCTTATACCCTGAATTGACCATAAGTGGCAGAAGTGAAACATAAACCGAATGAA
>JAKBQK010000153.1 GCA_021835265.1 Thermoplasmata archaeon | reverse complement strand
GATTTGTGGGAAACACCCTTACCGGATTCATAGCAGCCAGTTACATAATTGAGAGGCTCCAGATGCATCAGATTGCACATGTTAAGTCCCCTCATATTCCTCCTATTGCAGTTTTCATAGGGAAGAAGCTCAGGACACCTTTCAGGATATATTCCAACAAGGCTGGCACTCTTATGGTTGCAATCTGTGAAGTGCCCATAGATGACGAAGGCCTGTACGAAATATCCGGGGCACTATTATCATGGTTTTCTGAGAAAAAACCAAAGGATCTGGTCATTCTTGAAGGATCCCCTGTACCTCAGATAGTCAGTGATCACAAGGTTTTCTGTATTGCCAATGAAGATAAACTGAAAACATTTTCTAATAAGGGGTTGGAGCCTGCACACTCTGCCCTAATTACTGGGATGGGTGGCGCATTGCTTAATGAGGCAATGGCACACCAGATTCCTGCGGTGACTTTCATAACGCCAGCTTCAATGAATATAGCAGATCCCGGTTCAGTACTGGCACTTATTGAAAATGTAAACGATGCTTATGGCCTGAAGATAGATACGGGAATCCTGGAAGAGAGCGTTAAGGAGTTCCATAACCAGTTGCAGGAATTAATGGACCAGTACAAGAAAGTGTACACCAAGGGAGAAAAAGCACCTAGTGAATCTATGTATGGTTAAGTTTTGTATATTTCATTTTTCATGAAGTGGCTGTTTTCGAAAAGCATCTTTACTACGGTTCAGTTAATCTGCAGGAGCTTTTCTAAAAAGTACTGGCCCACTGAAGATGTAAATATCCTTTCAAAGAAAGTCCTGTGCGGTTCAAACGCTCTGACTTTTCCCTTAATTTTGAAGGTGTTCATAAGATCGTCTATTGCATCATCGACACTGCCTATTTTGTCTATTAGACCTAACTTAATGCCCATACCAGCTGAAAATATTTCTCCGGTAGCAACTTTATCAAGGTCTTCTGCAGATAATTTCCTGTTTAAAGCTAAGGAAGTTTTGAAAGAGTTGTAAGAATATTTTAGGATGTCAGCGTATTTCTCCCTGGAGATCGCATCAGGTTCTGTAAATGGATTCAGCATATCTTTATATTCTCCCATTTTCACTACTTCCATCTTAATCCCTATTTTGTTAAGAAATTCCCTTAAGTTTGGAGTGATACCAATGACCCCTATTGAACCAATGACAGAGGTATTCAAGGCATATATCTTAGATGCAGAGCTAGCTACCCAGTAGGCACCCGAAGCACCAATATTTTCTATCACCGCATATACTGGCTTCTTTGCTGTTATCTTTTTAAGAGAGTTCATCAATATTTCGGAAGAAGCTGCATCACCACCTCCTGAATTTATAACAAGAATAGCGGCTTTAACTTTATTGGACCCTTCAATATAAGAAAAAATTTCCCGGAATTGCTTTGCCGTCCTGGAATTAATTGTTCCACTAAAGTCGATTCTGGCTATTACCATAGACAATCAATTTAAGTTAGAACAAATAGTTGATCCTTGTTTTATTCTGTACATGCATATGGAATAAGGTCAAGTATGTTAAAATATCCAGGAAATAACTCAGTCCCGCAGAAGCCTATCTAATTCAAGGCAGATCATATGAATAATGGTAATGTGGGTCTCCTGAATAATTGGAGTGAATTCTGATTCCACGTTAAAGAGCATGTCAACAGTATCTTTTAGAAGCCCTCCAGATTTTCCTGAGAAAGCTACTGTCAATGCCCCTTTTCTCTTAGCTTCCTTGAGTGCTTTGATCACATTCTTGGAATTGCCTGAAGTACTGATACCAACCACAATATCTTTGTCTCCAGCGAGGGCCGACACCGGCCTGGAAAAGACTTCCTCATAAGAGTAATCATTTCCAATTGCGGTCATGGAAGATGTGTTGGTGGATATTGCAATTGCCGGCAAAGCAGCCCTTTCTCTGGTGAAGTGCCCATCAAGTTCGCCAACAAAATGCTGTGCATCCGCAGCTGAACCACCATTACCGAAAACAAGGAGTTTTCCCCCTTTTGCAAATGTTTCGTCCAGTAAGCTAGCAAATCTCCTTATTTTCTCTAAATCTATTGATTTTCTTGCAAATACCCCTTGTTCAATATAATCCGGAAGAGTGAGCATTTTAATCCTAAACAGTATTTCTTGGCAATGATATTAAATTTCACTGGGAGCATTTATGGAAAATGAACAGTTACCCTTTGAAATTTATTTGCGGGGAATTCTTAAATGAGAAGTATCTCGGTAGTTATAACTAGCTTCAAAGACAGAAGGATATTCAAACTCATTGAAGAACTATCCAAGTTGAATCTCTTTGAAATAATAATTGCTGACGGCGGTTCTCCCACAGATATGTTGGATCAGTTTCGGAAACTTGAAAGTGAAGTTGTCAAATTTTATCTTCTTCCAGGGAATATTGCTGAAACAAGGTACCAGGTCCAAAATCTAATAAAGGGACAAATTACAGTATTCATTGATACTGATGAGTTGCCAACAGAAACTTGGCTTGGTGCGCTCACAGAGCCTATTCTAAATGGACAGTGTGATTTTGTATTTGGTCCTACTAAACCTGCAAAACCATCAGAGAACAGATTCTCGAGGTACCTCAATGCATATGATGAATTCTTATATCGGTACATAGTTCCTGTGGACATATTGAAAGGAGCAATGGGCAATTCAGCCTGGAGGACCGACTTAATCCAAAATATCGGTTTTGATCCATGCCTTGGAATAGGTGGTGAGGATTACGACCTTACCATTCGCGCAACTATACATGGATATAAAGGGAAATTTGCAGAAAATGCCGTCCTGCTGCACGATCAAAGTGGTATCAGCACTTTGAAAAAGTTTATGAAAAAAATGTTTTATAATTACATGGTTGGGGCCTCTTTGGCATACAGAAAGAGCAATATCCTATTTGGAAGGGCCAGACAAAGCGCTGGTTCGAATGTCACGTTCAAGGACCCACTAGAAATATTGAATTTCCTCTTGAAACCGGTAGCTTTGATATTTTCGCTAATGATAAACCCATGGGAAGACCCTAGGTACTGCAAAAGGGAATTTATAACGAATAAGATAGGAAAATCAGATTAAAATCTGCTAACCAATTTATGGGGCAATGTATTCCTAATTATCAACAAGAGGTCAGTAAGTGAAAATATTCAGGGTATCTTCGTGGGAAGGCCAGGCTGGTGGTGCCCAGTTATATATTAAGACAGTAAATGAATTTCTCGAAGAAAGGGGAAATAAGACATTCACCATTAATATTGTTACAGAAGAACCAGATCACAACTTTGTTTCAGGCAAAATAATCAATATCGGCACTTCTAGATCTAATAAATTTAGGCTAAATTTTTTACCTAATGAAAATTTTATCGGGCAATTATATAATTACTATGAAGATTTCTCCCCGGATATAGTAACCATTCATTCATACGGCTCTCCCTTCCTTCAATTGGGAGAATTTGTGAAGAAAGTTACTGTACCCATTATTTTCAATGCTCATGATTCCCTTTTAGTTTGCCCTATTAATACCTTAACAAAACCCGGCCCAGTTGCATGTGAGGGCGGAGTCGAATTGCGCTGCTTTTTCACTGGTTGCCATGTCGGGTTGAAACTGGGTTATGATTTAATCAAAAGACAATATCTTGACAGGACCCTGCGAGAAAAGATAGATGCTTACATTTGCCCAAGCAGGTCACTTGCGGATTATCTTCACATTCACGGATATAGGCCAGCTATCCATTTACCATCATTTGTGAGGGACCCTGAAGTCGTGCCAGAAAATAAAGTGGGGCCGAAACTGAAAATTGGATTTATCGGAAGACTTGAATCTTGGAAGGGTGTACAATTTCTGCTCAAAGCTTTAGAAATTTCGCTCAAAAAAACAGATTCACTTGAGCTTTTGATTGCTGGAAAGGGGGGATATGAATCACACTTGAAGCAAATGGTTTATAATTTGGGCATTTCAGGCAACGTTAAGTTTATAGGCAACGTTTCTGGGGAAGCTAAGGAAAATTTTTACTCACAAACCAATATAATAGTAGTCCCGAGCTCTACGTGGGAAAACCACCCCCTAGTTGCAATAGAGGCACAATTAAGAAAGAGACCCGTTATCGGCACAAACTTTGGCGGAATAAGGGAAATTGTAGAAAATGGAGTTACGGGGGAAATTGTGCCTATTGCAGATTTTAAGTCTCTTTCAAGTGCCTTGTTAAAATTTTCAGATGATCCTGGGCTGATAAAAAAATATGGTGAAGCTGGAAGAAAGAAATCCCTCGAAATATTCACTCCCGGTCCTCACGTTGAAATGGTTACTAATATTTATGAAAGCCTATTAAGGCGGGCCCATCTAGAGTCACCTTACGAAGCCATTAATCTTATACAAGGAAGGGAATAGTTTTGAATGCTCTGTTTAAAGTAATGAGTCAAGAATCCTTTTTACTATCAGGACCCAGGCGGGGGTCCGTCAAAGTCCATCTTCCTTTAGCTTTTTGTTAACAAGCTCCTCATGGTTGAGTCCTTTGAACGGCAATAGTAATGTTGGCAATTTCCCCATATTGCTTTCGTCCAATGGGCCAGAGTCTGAAATAAGATCATTAACTGAAGTCTTCTGTTTGTAATGGTTAAGAAACTCTTCAAAATCAGCGTATTTCTTTCGAATATCTGGATTCATCCAATAATACTGCACTTTCTTTATAATGAGCTTTTCTAAGGGAAAAAGGTATTTCAGGTGCATCCCATAAACAGTGTTAAGGTAGAGTTTTCTGTAGAAAAGAGGGAAATTGGCTCTTTCAATACTTGCATTTCCTGTTTTCCCTAATTTTTTCAGTTCCCATTTAAACTTGTCACAATTCGAGTAAATCCATGGTTCAACTTGATATCCCTGAGATGATAATTTATCAACCGAAGAACCAGTAATGGCCAATGGGAAAAAGATTTCAAAGTAAGCCCTTTTTCCTTTGATATTTCTTACTTTATTGAATAGGATGGAGATGTCATTGTCACCAGAATCCAATGCCACCATATCTCCATCCCAGTGCAAAATCCATCTGTATTGAGACATTGAATGCGAAAGAACTCTTCCTGTGTAGATATCTACTTCTTTTCTAATATGTTTTAAGTTTTTCAATTTCAATTCCTCAAACATTTTCAAGTTTCTTTTATAATAATTTTCATCTGAGGAGTCTATGATGACAAATTCATCCACGTAATCTTTGATGGATTCTATGGACTCCCTTAACCAAATATCATTTTTAGTGAGTATATTTGCCGATATTCCATCAGCATAAGGCACCTTTTGCACAAAAAGTGAATAAATAGGGGCTATGGTTGATCTTGCTACGATCCCGGCGTAATGAATTGATATTCTCTTAAATTTAAAAATAAATGGGGAATCCGGGGGGTAATTTTTGACTCTCGGCATACCAGAACAAATCGTATCTTTGTTAAAAATTTAGTCATTTTCAAAAGGATCAACAGTATTATTTTCTGAACAAAAACTTACGTCATTTCGTAAGATGAGGCTTAAAAATAAATACATGTGTATCTAGCTGGCTATTTTTATAAGTCTACAAATGAATGTATGTAAAGTCCAATACTCTTCTCCATACCCACTTTAATTTTCTTTATATCCTAGTCTCAGGTAAAATTCCTGTATGCCCTGTCTAAATTTGTTAAAAGAAAATAATGAAGATCGGTTGAGTCCCTTCTTACTCAGCTCTTCAAAAGATGATAGAGCACATTTGACACCCTCAAGAACGCTTCCAACAGAATTGGGGTCGACTAAAATCGCCGCATCGCCGGCAGTCTCTCTTATCACATCTATGTCGGACGATACCACTGGAAGTCCAACAGAAAATGCTTCCACAATTGGGTATCCATAACCTTCTGCAAGTGTTGGAAAAAGAAGAAGGTCACATGCATTATAGATTTCATTTAGCATGGTTCCATCTACATTATGAAAAGTACGTCCAAAGCCAATATCTTCTCCAACTCTTACTAGAAGGGCATCGTTTCCTAATTTTTCCAAAGTTTCCTTTACCATTTTCAAATTCTTTCGTTTGCTGTTGGTAGATACCGACAATACCAATTTTTTATCGAGAGGCAGGTTTAATTTCTTTCTCAGAGAAATTTTATCTTGGATCGTATAAAACTCCTTTGATATGGGGGGATATATAACTTTGATATTCCCAGAAAAGCCATATTCCTCCAGGCCTTTTTTCACCCATTCCGAAATAGTGAGTACATTATGGAAATGCTTATAGTCGTTGTAAACCCACTTTCTAAATCTAGTATTCACGTATTCAGCTAAGGAAGAATTATCGTTAGAGTAAAGGTCGGTTTTAAATCTAATTTCAGGGTTTTCATGTAATGTAGCAACACACCTTTCCAGAGGCAATTCAAATGGTTTAGCCGATTCGTGTACATAATGCACAAACTCACCACCTCTCAAACTATCTCGTAGTGACCCAACTAAAGAGCCATAAGCAATGTTGTTAAAAGTTGCATTCACTATATAGTGGTTTCCAAATTTCCCGGCATACTTATTACTTTGGTTCTCTAATTTCCACCTAGACGGGTCATATAATAAGTTGATTAATTCGCTGTTAGGGGAGAGGGCAGTTGCCAAATCATTGGCATATCTATAAATTGCTGATGGAGGTGGTAAATTATTAATCACATTGACTTTCATTGCAAATTACATACTCCTGTCATTTATATTAACCAACCTTTGTAAGAGTAAACATTGATTTATTAGTTAATGTCATTGTAATGAGTGCCTGACCTCACACATGAACTTTGAAATGAGTAGCAATATCAATTCATATTAGATATAAACGTTCTTTCTAAGTGGTAAACGAGGGATTACAATAATATTTAGGGAAGTGGGACTTCAGAAAGGCATGTTTTGAATGAAGTACTCACATAACGAAGAAAGGGAATTATGAATGCAATATTTGATTACGCAGCAATTTTGGAAACAAAGACCTCAAGAAGACACTTACGTATGTTAATATCATATCGCCAATCTTTTCCGGTTCCCATTTAAAGATGTAAAAGGTCTTTTGTATCAGCATTGGCATATCCTTCAGATAAAGCGCACCCCGTTCTACATTAGCTATGTGCAACTCAATCAAGCTATGAACCATATATATATTCAAAAGCTTCTCAAGGTATGGTTCATCCTTTATAATCTCTAAAATTTGGTAATAAGTCAAAGCGTACATTCTGCGGAATTCAGCTTTTCTGTCTTTTGCTTGATTTACGGAGGTGTTTAGATCATGTATTCTGTACAAAGTCAGCGGATGGCTATCTATCATTATTGGTCTGGATGTTTTCATCGATGAGAAAAGCATGAACATATCTGGGTTGGTTAACAAAGATTTTAGTGCTTGCATGTTGATAGCATCTTTTGAAACACTTATTGAACTCATATTAAAAGCAGCATCATAATAGATTACTGCTTGCCCATATTTTGGACCGTGCAATATAAGATCAACTTTCGGGGACTTTTTTTGAAGTATAGGACCGTGAATGCTTGTTTTCTCTTTGTCATAGAAAATTGATGAGCTATTATGAAGAAAAGCCAATTCATTATCTTCATTGAATGCTTCAAATACTTTTTCCAGTTTGTCTGTGGAATACATATCATCATCATCGAGAAATGATAAAATTTCATAATTGGAATAATTTATTGCTTTCCAAATCATCTCAGGTACAGGAGTAAACCCCTCCAAATCCACGTTCTTGAATTTGTTTTCTGCAATGAATTCATCTATACCTGGTTGAGAAAAATTTTTAATTACAATTACTTCGAAATTATCCCTAGAAAGAGTTTGATTTAATACTGATTGCATTGCGTCGAGAATGTAATCAGTTCTGTTATATGCTGTAATTATTACACTTATCTTTCTGGGGTTTCTAGCATTGTTCTGCATTTTTCTTTTGATATATTAGGAACGCGAATAAATAAATTGTTTGCTTTTAGTGTGATCAATTAAAAAGAATTGAGTCAAGTTGCAAATTTAATATCTTGGATACATACAGATTGAATTAACAATTATTTTTGTGAACCTCTTTAACATTCAGGGGGTAAAAAGACACACCCAATTTGACTGTCAATAAAATGTTTCACAGGTCATTATACTATATTCACAAAGAATTGGCCAATATCCAGTGTAATGTGAAGGATCCGTGCTGCTTTGTATAATTCCGGAAGAAAGAAGCTGATTGAATTTACCCCCACTGATCCAAAGAGAACCATTTTTGTTAAAAGGTCAATGCAATATATCTACTGCTAACTAAAGGTCTGTAGTATTCATTTTATTCATACACAGAAATTAACTCATCTTTTGCCTGTCGCGTTCCTCTTCTTGGAATATTATTTATAATTATATCTTTTTCATTTATTTTTGACCCTTATGACAGATTCTATTTCTTCCCCTATTTTATGCATTTGCTGGTTGAATTCCTTTTTTAAATCAAGTGAGGTAAGAATGGCATTTCGCTCCAATTCCCCTAGGTCATAGTTTCCCGCTTCTATATCTTTAAGGATATCTATAAAGTCCTGGTCATTCCTGGCTACAAATCCATTGTATCCATGTTGAACTGCTTCAGTACCCGGATTGTCAAATCTTATCAAAGGAACGAGGCCAGCGGCCATAGCTTCAACAATTGCCAAACTAAAACCTTCCGAAAGAGATGGAAATATGAAAATATCGGATGCAGCATAAAGGTCCTTTAGGGTATCGTCATCTACCACACCAAGGTTAATTATCCTATCATTCTTTAGGTTGATATTACTACCAACAACGATTAGACGCGTACTTGACGTTTTTAATACTGCTTCTATGGCAGTGCTGAGCCCTTTTCTAATTGGATCTTTCCCAACCCACAAACATAAGAGCTCTTCATTTTTTAATTGGAATTTCTCCCTTACTGTGTCTCTGTTCTCAAAATTTGTTGAGGTATCTTTAATGAAGGGGTGTATTACTAGAATTGGATCCTTAATTTTGCTTCTCCTAAATAGGAGTGCTGCCTGTTGTGAGACACTCAAAACCATTTTACTCTTTTTAACAGCTAGTGCCTCCAATCCACCTAAGATAATAGAATTGGCCAGCCAATATATTCCATTAAAAAACTTTGAAAACTTTATAGTTTTTAATGTTGAATCAATCCAGCTTCCATGAATTGTCATTACTGTAAATTTGTTTTTCAAAAGCGACAACATAGCTCCATTGTCACCGTTAATGTGAATCACCTCGTATCTGTCACTATTTTTTCTAAGTTTTAAATAGAGCAATATATTGTAAGATAGCCTGGAAAGGGACGGGAATGCATTTATGAATTTGCTTTCTACTCTTATGTCTCCATCTCTTTCAACATGAGGTTTATCTTCATCTGAGGCTAAATAGGCAAAATTCACCTCAAATTCTTCTGCTTCAAAAAAATCCTTTAACTTCAATACATAGTTTTCAACACCTGCTCCTTTTTTAGAATAAGGATTATAAAAGCTTACTTCAAGTATTCTTGTTTTCTTATTATTCAGGACTTCATTTTCGTTGATCTCAAGATCTAAATTTGTATATTTATTTTGATTAGACGTATTAGTTACATTATAATTAGACCTTAATAAATCAATCGTAGATCTCATTTTGAGTCACCAACCTTATTTCTGGCGTGAGGTTTAATTGAGAACCAACCCCATTAAGGATCCTTTTGATTGAATCTTTGTTGTAAATTGCTCCAAATACTTTTGCAGGTTCAACAAGGTATTGAGGCTTTGATTTTGTTTTCTTACAGTACTCTATGAATGCATAACTACCATCGATGTCATCACTTAAAAAAACAGAGTTCTCATTAAGTTTTGAAGAAACAAGGTTATATTCAAAGTCTTGCCATTTAAAGGAATGATCGCTATCATGAATGAAGAGATCTACCCATGGAAGATTATTGATGGAGCTTTCCATCTCCTTCTTATAGTTTTTTTTCAAAACAATTAACTGCCATCTTTCTTTATCACCTTCTCTAAGAAGGGCCCCAATCTTTGGGGAAACGTCAAAGCTGACCAACGTACCTTTTTGGTTCTTTTTAAGGGCTTTAAGAATGAAGAAGGTAGAATGGCCATTTGCCACTCCAGTTTCTACAATATAATGTGGTTTAAGTAGTCTTACCAGAGAATAGATTACGAAGGATGTGGAATTTCCTACTGCGAAGATTTTTGGGAAAACCAAATTGGCCTCCCTATACCTATTCCTTAACTCCAAAAGAAGCTCATCAAATTCAGCTCGAATATTTGGCAATGATGGCTCCACGCTTTCACACATGTTCATTAAGAAAGCATTGGAATCAATTGTTTCGAATTCAGCTATTGATGATAATTCCGACAATGATGGGTTTAGTTGTTTCCTAAACACTTTTTTAAAGGATTTCTTGAATATTGTATTAGCAAGAATCCTCACGCGGAACGCTATATCAGTTCTCAGACCGTAGTATATCAGGTGTTTTTCCTTAAAGGACATTTTCGATTTCATGTTTTTCTCCTCTCATTTTTTGATTTGATGTGCCTTTACTTCCAAAATGCTGGAATTGTTATCGGGAATTCTAGTGCCATATAAAGTGCCATAACTCCGGCTTTTTCCAATACCTGCGTCGATATTGTGATTCAAAATTGGTCCCTCGAAACCCGCTTCATGAATTAAATCGATTAATTGTTGAATTTCCTCTTCCGATGAATATGGGTCAAATTCAATATGCAAATATTTGGTTACTTTTTTCAGGTCAGTTAGGGTGAGAAATCTTTCGCAACCTTTGCAGTCCATTTTTAGGAAGTCAACATTCTCGCCAATGAAATTGTCGATGAAGGAGGCAACTGGCATTGAAGATACTTCTTCAAAACTATCATTGCCTGTAAGGTAGAATCCAGAGGCAGATCCATCTAGATCTTGACCCTTGGTGTTCATTGAAAGTTTGCCGACTGGGCCGATGGCCAAATTATATGTTTGGATATTACTCATGTTATTTATTGAAATATTTCTTCGTAAGGCAGCATAATTGTTCTTGACAGGTTCAACAGCCCAAACAGAACCTCCCCTCTTAGCAAAGTATATGGACGAATCCCCAAAATTAGCTCCGACATCTAGAATCTTCAGTGACTGGAAATTGTCAATTCCTCTTTTGTGAATTTCACTTATATAAGTCTCGGAGAGTATTCCAGGAATAATTGAATTCACGTAAAACCGGTCACCATTTTTTACTTCCAGAATTCTTTCGTTTGCATCATATATTATTGAATATTTTTTGGATTTTTCATCAAGGTCTTCATTTGATACGAGAGATAGTCCCGCCCCTACGCATTCATGATACAAGGAAATCAGGTTAAGTATCTCTTCTAAAGTATGCTTCTTTACATTTACTGAAAAGGATGACGTAGGAAAAGCACTCATGGTCAAGATATCATTATCTAGAGAGAACTTAATTCCATAATCAAGCGCATCTCTAACTATCCCCAATTTAATGATTCTTTTCCTACTGAGGTTGAATTCATACCCAAAATTCAACCTGATTTTTAAAATATCCCTCTTCAGAAATAATCCAAACAAAACTTGCGATTTGTTTGATACTGTCTTGGCTACTATATCCTTATAGAAATCTATCCAGACTCTGATGTTACTCATTTTCGCCATTAAGCTGAGCCTCCTGTAAATGCACCTTTCTAAGAGACTTTAATATCCAGGAAAAAACACTCAAAGTATTTGCCATAATGTAAATATATAAGATTTTAAATCTTGAATGCTGAGAAGCACTTCCTGATCGAATCTCATAAAGTGGATTAGCTGTGAATTTCATAATTTGTGCAAGAACATTTAGTTTCAAACATAATTCCCTTTTTTGTTGATACTAGAACAGGTGCTTATGTAGGTAATGTTAAAATTTCGCCGAACATAAAAACAAAAAGCGTAGATGATATAGCGGGAATTGAAAGTCCACTGCATAGACTTATTATTGCTCTATTCTCGAATCATTGTTTTAATTAATTTGTCAATTTTGTCCTTCATTTCGTTCATATCTCTGGCCATTTTAGGAATATTTTCAGCATATATAGTCTCTACACGTTCAAGGTTTTCAACCTTCTTAAGAAGATAATCCATTCTTTCCCTCAATGCAGCGGGGCTCATAGAAGTGAAAGAATTCTCAACTTCTTGTGTGCCGTCTACCAAAATGTTTTTTTTATTTTCCGCAAACTTAGTTAGAGCTTTTTCATCTTCAATTTCAAAATCGCGTACAGATACGTAATGCGAAAAGATGTAATCAGAAAGTTTGATGCCTCTTGACATGGCTTTATGGCATTCCTCTTGTTCGAGAGTCTTTTTTAGGCCATTGGAGAATATTACTGAAATCTTGGAGGAATTGCAATCTGGATATTCAAAAGCTAAAACTTTTTCCTTGATCCTGCCGCCTAGTTCGGTGTAGAGGCTCACAGGCAGCTTATTTCTAAGGCCATAGATGGACAACTCTAGGTTCTTAAGTTCACGATACCTTCGTGCGGAAGATATCTCATCCCTAAGGACATTGTGATCCATCATGAACCTAGATTATAAATAAGGAGAATAGCTTTTTCTTTATTATTGGTAAATTATTCTACAGTTCACTTACACCTTTCATACCTTTCCATTGACAAAATGCTTTCAAATTGTTATTAGAATTTGAGCAGGTAAATACGGGAAACCCGAAGAGAGAAAATCACAACCGCGTAATTATCATTAGAAGTGAATTAAGGCGAGAAGATCGG
>JAKBQK010000192.1 GCA_021835265.1 Thermoplasmata archaeon | reverse complement strand
ATATTAAATATGAATTCGTTAAAAGCATTGAAAAAACTTTATGATTTAGGATCGCAATTCAGACTTATAATAGCGGGAGATATAAACGTTCATTTTCCGTCTTTTAATGAAAGAATCAATAGACTTTTACGAACTTATTCAGCGATAATTTATAAAAATCTAGGGAGAGTTAAAGAAAAAGATTTAATTAATCTTTATCTTAATACAGATCTTGTGATTGTTGATTATAACGTTCCTGGTGGTTTTTCTAGCGTTTTGGCCAGTGCAATGTTTTTTCAAAAATTCATAATATCAAAGCGATTTGATGAGTTTGTATCTGAGTCTAAAAATTACGACAATATTATTTTTTATAACGACAATGAAATCGAAAAAGCAATTAGGAAATATATTGATGAAATACACCCTAATTACATTCCAAAAGAAATTAACATTCATAGCAAAATCGTTTCTATGATAACTGAAATCAAATCAATATCGAATTCCTAATTTAATTTCCTATCACTTATTTCTATTTATATACAACTTTTTTTATATCGAATCTTCTTTTTGGTTTTCGCACATGTTCAGATTTAGAAAATGTCGGGAACTGATCCTTCTATTTCTTGTTTTTTACATGAATTTTCTGACTTTTGAAAAAACATTCTGTTATGAATAAGGCACAAAAAATTTTCAATTCCTCATCCCAGTCATGTTTGTAAATTGATTTAAATATGTATTCCTATACCCTATCTGCAAAATTAAACTGTTTCACATCAATAATAACTCGTGTAATTTGATGAGTATTGTTCATAAACGTACAGATAAACATTTCATAATCAATTTCTTCCATATAGTCACTTTTTCCGGAAGATGGAATATTTACTTCATTCTCGTACCTGAATTAAACGTGTTTCTCGCAACAAAGGATAATGAGACATCATGAATAACCTAAATAGGTGGAGTGATGAAAGTGAATTCAAGAATTTTCACACAGTAAAAAAAGTGTGAAATGAAAAATTGTTATCTATTTGGAAGAATATTTTACTTAGAAACATTTCATTGTTAAGCATTTTCTTTCGAACGAATTTCATGGAAAATGTGGGATTGGGAAGCTAATGAATTTGATGAATAAGAATTCACAATTCTCATCGATAATGTAAAAATATAGAAATACGAAGATCGAGATTAAAGGAGTGTCTCTACCCTCTCCTCCTTATTTGAATCTTTTAGATATATATAAAATTTACAAAGCATGGTTATGTATAAAGACAGAAGAAGTTCAACAACACTTTACCAAATAAACACACAATCATAAATATTACAGATTGTATATTGTCACTGCAAGATGATTTTCTCTTGTTTAAAAATGATCAAGAGTATTAAATTTGTTGATTATTACTCAGAATGAAAGAATTTCTCCCAAAGACTATTATACCGATCTGTTATTATATTAAGTGCACGAGTCGCAAGATGCTGAATTAAGGTCAAGAATTCTCACTTCAGTAAAAGAATATATTAATTTCAAGCCTAAGGATTTGTTTGTGCCCCAAGAAACTTGGGTTAGGTATGCAGGAAGGGTTTTTGATGACACAGAGTATCTCAATCTAACAGATGCGATGTTAGATGGCTGGATTACATCTGGCAAGTACACTGAGAAGTTCGAGTTGGAGCTATCTAATTATCTAGATCTGTACTCAACCACATTTGTTAATTCTGGATCTTCTGCAAACCTTATCGCTCTTTCATCCTTAACTTCTGAGTCTCTTGGGAACAAAAAGTTGAATCATGGAGACGAAGTGATCACTGTTGCCTCC
The DNA here is from genome assembly GCA_021835265.1 of Thermoplasmata archaeon. The sequence continues at coordinate 11,019 of JAKBQK010000192.1, read as the reverse complement.
GGGTTTCCTACTACAGTAAATCCTATTATACAGAATGGATTGAACCCGGTGTTCATAGATGTTGAAATGGGAACGTATAATATAAACCCGGATTTGATAGAAGATGCTATTACATCTAAGACAAAGGTGATTATGGTAGCTCATACACTGGGGAACCCATTTAATTTGGACAAAATAATGAAAATAAAGGAAAAGTACGATCTTTATCTCATTGAGGACAACTGCGACGCTTTAGGTTCTACCTATAAAGGAAAAAAAACTGGAACGTTTGGGGAAATTTCCACAATTTCGTTCTATCCTGCTCACCATATAACATCTGGAGAGGGTGGAGCGGTCAATACAAATGACGTAAAGCTAGAAAGAATTATACGCTCATTTAGAGACTGGGGAAGAGACTGTTATTGCGAAACTGGGGCATCAGACACTTGTGGTATGAGATTTACGCAAAAGTTTGGAGAACTCCCATTGGGATATGACCACAAGTACGTATATTCTAACATAGGATATAACTTGAAGGCGACGGATTTGCAGGCAGCTATTGGTTATGCACAGATCAAGAAGCTGAATGAGTTCATAAACGCTAGAAGAGAAAATTTTAAATTCTATTACGAAGGTTTGAAGAAATATGAAGATCTTTTAATAGTTCCAAAATGGGATTCTGTATCAGTCCCATCGTGGTTTGCTTTTCCACTAACTATTAGAAAGAATTCACCATTTTCGAGAAATCAAATAGTTGATTACTTAGAAAGAAACAAAATCATGACACGTTCTCTGTTCGCTGGAAATTTATTAAAGCATCCAGCATATTTGAATATCTCAAAGAGAGTAAGTGGAGAGTTATTAAATACTGACTACATAATGAACAATTCCTTTTTCATAGGAGTTTTTCCAGGGATCAACAAAGATATGAGAGAATATGTATTGAACAAATTTATCGAATTTCTTGAGGATTATGTATGACAACCTCTGAGGTAACTGTTCATATCGAGAGGAATATAAATAACAGATTGGTAATGCTAGAATTAGACATTGAGACATACAGACAGTGGAAACCAGGATCCTTTCTTCAACTTTCCTTGACTAATAAGTCAGCGAGTGAACCTTGGTTGGATTCACGAGCATTCAGTTTTGCTAGTTGGGGAAGTAGGTCAGCTAGGATACTTGTTCGTATAGAAGGGGCATTTACTTCAAAGCTGTTCTCACTAGCAAATGCTGGCTTTAAAACTACTGTGAGGTATCCCTTCGGTGATTTCCTGTTTGATTCAAACAAAAAAAAGATTTTTCTCGCAGGTGGAGCAGGAGTTTCAGTATTTCTTAGTTATCTAGATTTTCTGAACAGTGTAAAGGCAAACAATATTGATTTGTTAATTGTTCATTCTACCAAAGAAATCTCGGAGCAGATCTCTAATATTTATAAAAGGGAAATCCCCAATGGAGTCAAGATAATACCAATTGTGACAAACTCTAGTTCACCTTCTCACAGTTTAAGGTTTGATATCAATCAGTTAAGAACTGTTGTACCTAATATGGAAAATAGAGAATTTTTTATATGTGGTCCAAAAGAATTCAATGATTACTGGGCAACCGAGTTATCTAAAATTGGTCTATCTTATAGAGTCGAACAGTGGGTAAAAAACGCCAGGGAGATGGATAGATGAAAGTAGTAATCTTGGCAGGAGGATTAGGAACAAGGTTGAGCGAAGAGACAGAAATTAGACCAAAGCCTATGGTTGAGATCGGAGGTAAGCCAATATTGTGGCACATAATGAAGATTTATTCTCATTATGGTTTCAATGATTTCATAATTTGTCTGGGGTACAAGGGATATGTAATAAAAGAGTATTTTCTCAATTATTTTCTACATCAGTCAGATGTAGAAGTGGATTTGCGTCAAAATACGCACAAAGTTATAAACAGTATTGCAGAACCTTGGAAAGTGACATTGGTTGACACTGGATTAGAAACGATGACAGGTGGTCGTCTAAAGCGAATAAAGAAATTTGTAGATAATGGAACCTTTCTTGCCACATATGGTGATGGGTTGTCAGATATTCACATAACTGATTTAGTGAACTTTCATTTAAAAAAGGGTAAATTAGCAACTATCACTGCGGTACAACCACCTGGTAGATTTGGTGCCCTCGAAATTTCAAATGATGGGGAAGTTAAAACATTTCTTGAAAAACCAAAAGGGGACGGTAATTGGATTAATGGTGGGTTCTTTGTTCTTGAGCCCGAAGTCCTTGATTATATCGAGTCAGAAAGTACTGTGTTTGAAAAAGAACCTCTTGAAAAACTAGCGAAAGGAGGTAAATTGGTTGCTTATAGACATACTGGTTTCTGGAAAGCCATGGACACTTTAAGAGACAAGAGGGAACTAGAAAACTTATTTATCAACGGGAATCCACCATGGGGGGTTTAGAATGAGTGATAAACTTATCTTGGTGACTGGTGGAACTGGTTTTATAGGAAGCCATTTAGTAGAAGACCTTATAAGGAGGGGTGAAAAGCCACTTATACTTACAAGATCTGTTACCAATTTCTCCCGTGTTGAAAAGTTAATGGGAAAATTAAAATCAATCAATTATGTTGATTTTCTGAATGGAAATGAAAACATAGAGATTGAAGGGGTCATTCACCTAGCAACATCTTATAAAAGGTTCCATGATTCAAACGATATTGAGAGTATGATTTCTGCTAATATCACCGTTCCATCACAAGTGCTCGAGAAGGCCATCTATTATGGCGCGAATTTTATTTTAAACACAAGCTCTTTTTTCCGTTACAGTTTAGGAGGAGATAGCATACTCAACGAAGATACGAAAACCAAGCCGTACAATTTTTATGCAGCATCCAAGGTAGCATTCGAAAAAATGCTCGATTTCTACAGCATGGAAAAAGGATTGAAGGCGCTTTCATTAGTATTATTTTCTCCGTATGGTCCAATGGATAACCCAAATAAATTAATACCCACTGTGATAAATAAATGCCTAAGCGGTCAAAAATTGTCGTTAACCAATGGCGAACAGAGATTGGATTTCACGTACATATCCGACATAGTGGATGCCTATGAGAAGGCGATATATTATCTGAGAAATTCAGTAAAAAACGAACACGAATTAATTAACGTTGGATCAGGGAAAAATTATAGTGTTAGGGAGATTGTTTCAGAAATAGAGGGGCTGATCGGGATAAACATATGCAAGTCATGGGACGGGATGTCAATTGATTCGTTTAACGTGATGTCGGATAACACAAAAGCTATGAAGAAAATAGGGTGGTCTCCAAGTTGGAATCTGATTTCAGGGCTAAATAAGACGATTCATTATTATATGGGTGTGAGTAATTGAAATTGCACAACACGTCTATTGGGAACTTATTCTTGATTGAGCAAAATTCATACCAAGATTCAAGGGGGCATTTCTTAAAATTTTTCAATCAAAAGGAATTTAAAGAGGCGAACTTAGTAACTGAATTCAAGGAAGTGTTTGTATCGGTATCTAAATTATACACTATCAGAGGTATGCATTTTCAACTTCCGCCTTATAATGAAGTCAAGATTGTCACGGTCTTGAAAGGAGTAATTTTGGATGTGGTACTTGATCTTCGCAAAGATTCTCCTACTTATCATAAGTTCGAAAAATTTAACCTATCAGGAGATGCGCCATTCTCTCTATATGTTGGAAAGGGGCTTGCACATGGCTTTCTTTCACTGGATGAAAATTCAATGATTTGCTACCTAACTTCTGAACTTTACAATGAAGAATGTAATTCAGGCATCCAATGGAATTCATTCGGATTTGATTGGAATGTTAAGGTGCCAATTATTTCACAACGTGATCGTGCATTGCCTTGTTTAAACGAATTCGAAAGCCCATTTTCTTTGGAATATTCTTACGGAGAAAGTTGATACATCATGTCTCAACTCTCAAAATTTTATAGGAACAAACGGGTTTTAATAACAGGTCACACTGGTTTCATTGGATCATGGCTTTCCAAATCCCTTTTAATGCTTGGTTCGCAAGTATGTGGTTATTCACTCCCTCCCTACACTAAGCCTAATTTGTTTGAAACGCTGAGAATATCTGATCAAATCAAAAATTACAATGGAGATATATTAGATAGAACAAATCTTCAATATGTGATTTCTAATTTCGAGCCTGAAATAGTATTTCACCTTGCAGCTCAACCAATAGTATTAGAAGCATATGAAAAACCATTTGATACATTCCACACTAATGTCATAGGAACTGTTAATTTATTGGATATTCTCAGGAAAACTAGTTCAGTCAAAGTAATTACGGTCATGACAAGTGACAAAGCTTATCGCAATAATGAGTGGATTTATCCATATAGGGAAATAGATCCTCTGGGTGGAATAGACCCCTATAGCGCTAGTAAATCATGTCAAGACATTGTTGTAAATTCTTTTCGAGAGAGTTATTTCTTAAATAAAGGAGTATCTGTTGCGTCAATTAGAGCTGGCAACATAATTGGAGGTGGGGATTGGTCACAACATAGAATAATGACAGACTTGGTTCTGGGTGTCATAGGAAATAGACCTGTAATGCTTCGAAATGCTCATTCAATTAGACCTTGGCAACATGTGTTGAGTCCTCTTTTTGGAATGTTGATGTTGACCAGTAGGATGTGGTCAGATATCAACTTCTCAGGGGATTGGAATTTTGGCCCTGATTGTTCTAAACAACATACAGTTAGGGAGTTCACCGAAAAGTTCATTGAATATTGGGGAAGTGGAAGTTACCAAGTTCTTGATAAAAGTAATTATAGAGAATCATCTATTCTTAATTTGGATTCCTCAAGATCTAGAAATTTGCTGCAATGGAAGCCCCTTACTTCATTTGAAGATGGATTAAGGGAAAGCGTAGAATGGTACAAGACATACTATTATAATCAAAAAATCATAATAAATTTAACCGAGTCTCAAATAAGTGCTTTTCTAAATTTGGAGTTCGAATCATAAGATGTATTTAAGATTGAGAGGTTGTGTTAATCAATGAATCACATTCTTGGAATATGTATTCCAACATATAATAGAGAAATTCTACTAATGAACAACTTACATTCTCTTATTCCACAATTTATGCAATTCAATCTCCCTATTTATATATCGGACAATTGTTCTGAAGATAATACAAATAAAAGGGTTGAAGAATTAATCAAATTATATCCACATGTCTATTTGAAGCGAAACAACTCCAATCTAGGTATGTATTTAAATATTATAAGTGCAATTAAAATGGCTAAAACAGAGTATATTTGGTTGATGGGAGATGATGATGAGATCCAAGAAAATGCGGTCTCAGTCATTTTAGAGTATTTAAAAGAGAAACCGGATTTTTTAGTTTTGAATGCCAAACCTCATGATAGTTCTTTGCAGGCTAAGAGACTTAAAAAGATAGTTCCATGTCAAACAGATTTATTCTACCCCCCGTTTTCACATCGCGATCTACTGGTAATGTTGAAAAATAGGGCGTTTCATGGATACATGTCTTCAATGATCATTAGAAAAGATTTATTTGATCCTCTTCTGCCTACATTCGAAGACCCTTCATTCGAACTTTTTGGTAATATATGGCTTCCTTTAATTCTTTTTTATCGGGCAATAGAAAATAGACGAGGGATATTCGTATGTAAACCGTTGATTAATAATAGAGAAAACCCACGTTCAACTGGGGAAAACTATTACGAACATTCTCACTTAGACTATTTGAACGCTATTTTCTTTCTTCATTCTTACGGATACGATATAGTGACTTTAAAAAGGGCTACCCACAGGGGCATTTTTTTTACTATAACCTTTCTAATCATAGTAAAATCAAATGAAGATTTAGATTGGTTAGTACTTACAAACGAAGGCCCTCAGAAGATAGCATCATTTTTCGAACAAATACTAATGAACATTTTAAATATAACTCCTATTTGGTTGATAAAAATTTTGAGCAAAATAATTTTAAAATTTAAGCAATATACATAACGAATAGGAGAAGTTGACCATTAGTTCTGCATTATAAACAATGTCATAGTGTTAAACCGAGTCTCTTCTTTCCCTATTTTCTGGTAATTTACAAGAACTATTTAATAAGAAACTTTAGATTTTCAGATTTAAATGAAGTAGTTCAATTCTACCATTTCTTTTAAAAATTATATTTTACAGTATTATCTCATATTGTTCTACGCTCAATGGGCACTTTAAAATGAGTTCATGGGTTATTCCGTTTCTCTACGGATCAAAACCTTTTTTGATACTCTCATCATTAAGAAGAGCGAAAAAAAGACCATGTAAGTTGTTACCCAGGGAAAGACATTTCTCCAGCATATTCATTAATGGTATCATTTCTTTCGTCATATTATGGTTATGGACTTTTCACAGTTATTCAATGTTTGGTATTTATGCTACAGAATAATCAAGTGTATGTAGACTCAACTCCGTTTAACTATGAAATTTTTTACAAAATTCCATTTAAAGTGGAGTAATGGTCTGGGAAATACTGTTGTTCTGCCAACTGAACTTTGAAATCATTAAAGAATTTATCTGTCTACTTCCTGATACTTTTCCTTAAAATAGAAAGATAGTATGTTTTATCTAACTAACATGACCTTTTCCAGAATAAACCTTGGAGAATCATTGAGGGAGTTTGTTGGAAGTAAAATCTAGTACCTTGGCAAGTAGATAAACACGTTGTGTCTCAACAGGATTCGCTGGTTTAAAAGAAATATTTTTAAAAAGAGAATGTGGTAAAACTCTATATACATGGTATAGACACACTTATTCTCGAACATAAATTTGGAATGCCGTAGAAAGAAACGAATATCCAGTTCAGATTCCTTTTAATCTGAGATTGTTATGAAAAGGGAAAAATGCCTATATCTGCCTTGCAGGTAATACTCCAAGATTTCCTGATCTTAGGTGCAATATAAACATTAACTCAAGATTTGCAAGTATTGACAGTTTGAATTTATCAATTCAGTTTATTTTAAATATTTTCCCATATTGCCGATTACATTACAACACGTATCATTCTTTGTAGTAAATTATAATACTAAATAAGTCATTATTCTCTTCAAATGCTAATAAATGAACTTAGCAAACTTATTTCTCGTTTAGTAAGGTCAACATATATTTTGCCTCCATTATTTTTGGTAGCCATTTTTTATTTTTTTTATAAAAATTACATAATTCCAAACGCCATTCTTGTAGGGGACCTTAGAATACCTTACCCCGCTCCACTTTTAAACCAATTATCATCCCCTGTACCTTGGTACAGTATGTTTTCTTATTTTTTTTATGTCAATTTTTTTAATATTTATGGGTATATTTTTAACGCACTCCAGATCTTTCTTTATATTCCTGCATATTTTTCAATGTACCTCTTGCTTAGAAATTTGAAAATTAAAAAATTACCGGCAGTGTTGTTTTCTATATTCTATCTCCTTAACCCAGTTGTCTTTACTTCAGTGTTTTCTTATAGCAACTTAATGTGGTCTGAATTTTATGTGTTTGCTCCATTACTAATATTATTTCTTTTGCGATATCATAATACTAGTGACATTCGTAATATAATTATATTTTCCATATTGCTCTCTATTTATATTGAAATTCAGACTGCACCAACATTTTACAATCTAAGACTAATACTCCCAATTATTTTAGTCCCATATTTTTACAGTTTAATAGAGAAACTAAGACATAAAGAGAGGCGCAAGAGGGTTGTTATAGAAAATGCCCTTTCTATTGTTATTTTTGTAGGACTGAATATTGTTCCTGTTATTCAATTACTGAGTTCTTCACTATCTCTTATTCCAGAGTCCGGTAACTCCGCAATATCATTTGAGGCACTACACTATGGTAATGTGGTTTACACATACCAAAGCCAAAATCTAATTTTTGCAATTTCTGGTCTTGTTGTTTATCCAAGTTTTCAGAATTCATTACTAATGGGGTATGGGCAACCATTCTTTGTATTAACACTGTCTTTTGACCTATTTATTATTATCAGTGTTATAGTAGTTATGTTTTCTGCAAGAAAAGATGATGGTTTTATCAAATCAATTGCTATTTCAGTCCTAATTATCTGGGCATTTATAACTCTTACTCAATCTGGAGTCTTACTACCATTTTTTAAACGATTTTCATTTATGTATTTATGGGAATACCCTACATATCTAGAAATGACACTTTTTGTGTTGTACCCCATCCTACTAGCAACATTTTTTAGTAAAGATTTCACTACATACGGCCTTTTCAATAAGAAATTTAAGATTCCTAATTTTGTGAAATTAGTTTATATTTCAGTCAAAGCCAAGAAAAATAGGAAATTGTTTGTCCAACTTGCAATAGTATTTGTAATTTTTGCTTATTTCGCACCAGTGATATATTCAAATAGTAATGGCTTTGCTCCTTTACCTCAGTACGAAACTGAGCAACCATTCTATAATAATATTTTTAAATTTTTTGAGGGGAAAGGAGTCGACTATAAGGTCATGATATTGCCTTTTAATCAATCAACCTATAAGGCACTTGGATCGGCTGTTCCTGATAGCCAGATTTTTGCCCTTCCATATGCGTATCAAAATAATCCATCTGCTTTTGCGAATGTTACCCTTTTTAATTCCATATATAGTGATATCAACGATAGTTCATTGTATAATTTTTCGTCCCTTTTAAATTATTCTGGAATAGAGTACATTATTACCTTATCAGGGAGCGTAAAAACTTCAGAGGTAAATCTACTCCAAAACCTATCCTACCTAAATTTGGTTCAAGAAAGATCTAATTACAAAATTTTTCAGTACGATTATTTTTCTCCAGTGAAAGTATTAGCGAATCCATTTTTCTTAAACAATACTGGTTTTTCTAAACAATTTAGTAACACGATGGTGATCAGCAAGAATTCTAATTTCACCAACCGTTCTGGATATTCTGTGAATAGGCCTTACACCACTGACTGGAATGAATGGAGCAGCAACCTTCAGTATTATGATGCATTCAAGTTTTACACTAGATATATATCAGTCGGTGTTTTTGGTAACTCATCAATTAAGGGAAGCCAAATGAGTGAAATCTATCAAAGGGTGGCGATACCCCCTGGTTCCTCATTAACTTTAATTTCTAATGTTTTTTCAGGGAACAATTCCAGGTCAAGTCTCTTCGTAATCGCCCACTCTAACACGTCTAATATTACACCAGCAAATTTTTTTAGTCCATATCAATATTATAAAGATATACCAGATAACCTTAACGGAACCATTTCAATGGAGATTAATGTTTCATATCACACTGAATATGTTTACTTTGGAGTAATGGTATGGAACAAGTCAGCAGGTAAAGGTTATATTAATTTATCATCTATTACACTTTTTCTTAATAAGCGAATTAACCTATCCAGTTACTCTAGAACTATTGTGAGTTCACTTCCTTTTCCAATCTTTGATTACTCACTTCCAATGCAAGTTCATACAGGTTATAACATTGTTTCACCAATTTATTCAGATATAAATGCATCTACAATTCCTCCTATTTCTTGGACATTTATCCCAAATGAAGGAATAGGGGTAATCAACTCAAGTATTTCTGTTAATATTACACCCCGATTAACATTCATGGCATCCTTTAAAACTTTGTCGAACAGTAGTTTGATGTTAAACGGAAAATCGTATAGAGGGAATAATGTAAACGTTGAGATTAACGGAACCACTGATCTTAAAAACATAACTCTATTAGTGAAAGGAAGTACTATCTTAACCGCATTCGTGTTAATAAAAACTTTATCATCAAATTTCATTCATAGCATAAAGATTAACATAAATAACACGGGAGCTCTAATAAAAACAACAAATAAATCCGGCTCAATTATTGTTGTTTTCTCACCTTTCGCCACTAATTACAAAACAAATAGCTGCGTGGAAACTTTATCATCGCAGAACATTCGAGGCGAGACTATGATAATCTACTTTCTTAATTCAAATGCGACGATTGCCATAAAATTCAAAGAATCTCAGTATAATCCTTATATAATTGCATTAAACTTAGACTCATTCACAATAATGATGTCATTACTAATCATATTAATTTTTGCTAATTATATCAGAGTTCGTTTTATTAGTTGAAACAGATATATTAAGTAATTTTAAAACAATCTGAAGTCTTTATCACGCATTAGTATATTATTATAACTTTACTATAATGCAGCTTTAATTTAGTATAGTCAAATTCGGCGGTTGATATATATTAGATTCCGCTATGCTGTTTTTATCTTGCCTTCGTTAGTGGTTTGAACCAATGAATTTTTAACAACTTGGGTGATATAGAGAACTGCTGTTTTCGTTGTTAGACGTTTTCTTCGAATTTGGATTCTGCAAGTTAAAAGACATTTCTTTATTATGTTTCTTTAGGAATGTTAAAATGATCCTGCAATCATCATATATGCAATTGTTTTTAATTCTCGGAATTTCTATAATTTTTTTATTGATTAGAAGCAAGTATATCTGCCTATTTAATTTCGTGTCTGACTTTCGAATGGTGTTCTAATGTAAATGGCAAGTGAATTCTGTCCAATAATGACAAACGAAAAGTATCCAGTTTTGGCAATCGAAAAATAGCCAGTCCCGTATGCAGAGCTTGGGTGCAGCGGGTTGCTTGAGCAGGAGGGATGGTACATGATAAAGAGCATGAAGGATCAGGGACTTTCCATCAGTGAGATTTCAAGGAGACTGGAGATAAGCAGGACAACTGTAAGGAAATATTTCAGATCAGGAAAGTTTCCACATTATCAAAGGATCCCTGCAGGATCCATGATCAAACCGTATATTCCTCTCATGAGGGAGATGATTGATGTGCACAATCTCTCTGCAGTGAGGATATACGAGGAACTGAAGAAGAAAGGATTCCAGGGATCATATTCCCTTGTGAAGCAGTACAGCAGGCCCATGAGAAATGACAGGAAAATAATGGCAGTCTACAGGTACGAAACCGATCCTGGAAAGCAGTCTCAGGTG